>DATLXD010000147.1:0-4550 GCA_035575965.1 Pyrinomonadaceae bacterium
ATGCGTAACATTCATTGATTTTTGAATTCCTTCGTTTACAGAGTATTTCTCTAAACAAGTTACCGTTAATTTAAATTTAAAACAATTTGCCCGCGAAAAACAGGAAAGACACGAAAAGAAAGACAAATAAATACCAATTCCTTTTTTCGCGTTCTTAGCGTATTTCGCGGGCAAATCTCTTAAATTTTACAATCGTTTTATACTGCTTATTTTTTCAACATCGGGTTCAATGCTTTATAAACATTATCGTTCATAATTTTTGCGCCCGCCGCGTTCGGGTGAATGCCGTCGGCTTGGTTGAGATTTTTATCGAGCGCGATATTTTCAAGCAGAAACGGCAGAAACGGAACTTTGTATTCGGCGGCTAAATCGGGAAAAGCAGTAATATACTCGCGCTGATATTGTGCGCCCATCGTCGGCGGCGCGAGCATTCCGCACAGCAGAACTTGAATGTTTTTCGCTTGTGCCTTTTCGATAATCCGGCTGAGATTTTGTTTCATTTTGACAACGGGCATATTACGCAAAAGGTCGTTTGCGCCGAGTTCGAGAATCAAAATCCGCACGTTTTCCTGCTCTAAAACCCAATCAACTCTTTCAAGTCCGCCCAAACTCGTTTCGCCCGAAATGCCCGCGTTCACTACTTCGTAATCGAAACCATCGGCTCTGAGTTGCTGCTGCAAAAGATACGGATACGATTCTTTTTCCGCCAGCCCGAAACCCGCCGTCAAGCTATCGCCAAAAGCTATAATTTTTGGTTTATCGGAATCTATCTGCGGTGCTGAAATCGGTCTTTGGGCATTTCTGTTAATCTGCTGTTCGGCAGACGACGCGCCGCACGCCGCAAATAAAATCGTCAAGGAAATGAAACTTAAAATTGCTGTTATCCGAATAAAATTAAACATAATTTCGATAAAAGATTTGTCGTCTTCAAACTCTTTTTAAGATGCAAAATTTGCCGAACTTGTTCGTAACTTTTTGACAAGCTATGATTGATTTTCACATCCGCGGCAAACGGTTGTCTAACTTTAAGATGATTAACCAAACGAATTGGTATGATTTTGACGACGGGTATTCTATCGGAACAAGCGGTTCTGACGGCGGATTAATTCTGCGCGATGAAGAACACCAATCAGGAGCGCGGATAACGCTTGAGGAAGACGGCAGTTTTGCGTCGTTTTCAATCACCTGCGGAATTTACGGCTGGATGTTTCATACGCGATATTTTTCTGAGGAAGCTGAAGCTATTGAAGAATTTGAATTGATGAAGGTTGATTTGGATGAAATTCTGAAATCATTTGTGACTGAAGATGAAGCGGACGAAGATACATTCAATGCAATCTCTGGAGAAATAAGCGAGTTCGTGGAAAAGTATCCGTAAATTTTATGATTGAATTAAAAAATGTCTCCAAGGTTGTGCGCTCAGGCACGGAAGATTTGACAATTTTAGACGCGGTTTCAATCGAGATTCCCAACGGCGAGTTTGTCGCCGTCACGGGCGCGTCGGGCAGCGGAAAATCAACGCTTCTCGGTTTGGTTGCTGGACTCGACGCGCCGACTTCCGGCGAGATTCTAATTGACCGCCGGAGCGTAACCGAGATGAGTGAAGACGATTTGGCAACTTTGAGAAGCGAAAAAATAGGTTTTATTTTTCAATCATTTCATTTGATTCCGAGTCTGACGGCGTTTGAAAATGTCCTGATTCCGATGGAGATTTTAGGTTTGAAGGACGCGCGGGCGAGAGCCGACAAATTGCTTGCAGACGTAGAACTCACCACGCGCGGACATCATTATCCAACTGAGCTTTCCGGCGGCGAACAGCAGCGCATCGCCATCGCCCGCGCATTTGCCAACAGCCCGAAAATTCTGTTAGCAGACGAGCCGACGGGAAATCTTGATTCGCGCAACGGCGAACATATTTTTGATTTGATGACGAACTTACATTTAAAAAACAACGTAACACTTGTTCTCGTTACGCACGACCAAAACTTATCGAAGCGAGCGCAGCGACAAATCATCTTGAAAGACGGACGAGTTTTGAGCGATGAGAAAAAATAGCCGCAAAAAGACACAAAAATCACAAAAAGAAAAACTAATCTTTTTTGCGTCTTTTGTGCCTTTTTGCGGCTAATTGTTTTATGAAGTTTATTTTTAACTTAACCAGGCGCGAAATCCGCTCTTCTTGGCGGCGACTTTTGTTTTTCTTCTTGTGCATCGCCATCGGTGTCGGTTCGATTGTCGCGCTGCGCTCGCTGATTCAAAATCTTAGTCAGTCGGTCGGCGGCGATGCACGGGCGTTGATGACCGCCGATTTTGAAATCAGTTCGACCAACGATTTTACGCCGACGGAAATTGAGAAAATCGAAGCGGTCATCGGGAAATCGAACATAATCGAAGTCAGAACCGAATCAATGACGACTTCGGCGATGGCGAAACCCGTCGAAGCATCGAATCAGAATTTCAGAATTGTCGAACTCAAAGGCATCGAGCCACCGTTTCCGCTCGTCGGAAATTTCACTTTGTCAGACGGAAAGCCTTTCGATTTTAAACTGCTCGAAAATCAAGGCACGGTCGTCGCGCCAATTCTGCTTGAAGATTTAGGCGTGAAAATCGGCGATAAAATTCGCATCGGAGAAGGTGACTTCGAGATTCGCGCAACCTTTGACGAAGAACCCGGCGGAACAAACGGCTTTCGTCTCGGCGCACGAGTCTTTATAGAAAAAAAGGCGTTTGACGAAACCGGAATCACCAGAAACGGCGGCAGAATTCGCCGAAGAATTCTTTACCGAACGTCCGACAATCCGACGGAACTCGTCAAAAATTTGCGCGAAGCCGTCAAAGGCACGATTTTAACCGTCCAGTCTTACCGCGAAACGCAGGAAAATCTCGGCGAGCAATTTGAAAAAACGGAAAATTATTTGTCGCTGACCGGACTTTTAATTTTAGTTTTGGGCGGCGTCGGCGTGTGGAATGTGGCGCGTGTTTTCGTCGAGCAGAAGCGCAAATCAATCGCTGTTTTGAAATGTTTGGGCGCGAGCGGAACGCGCATTATCACGGTTTATCTTTTGCAAATTTTGACGCTCGGTTTTGTCGGAAGTTTGTTCGGTGTATTTTTGGCGCAATGTTTTTTGTGGTTTGCAAAGTTTAAGTTTATTGACGCTTTGCCGAAAGATATGAGCTACGCCGTGCATTTTTCAACCGTCTGGCAAGGCATTTTGTTGGGAATTTTAATTTCCCTGCTCTTTTCCGCCTTGCCGCTTTTGCAGGTTCGCACAGTCAAGCCGCGCCTTCTGCTGCACGACGCGACGGGCGAAAAGATGCGCCGACTAGACTGGACAAAAACAATTTTCGGCGCGGTTTCTTTGGGCGGACTTCTCGCGGTTGCCGTCTGGCAAGCCGGCTCGCTAAAAGTCGGCGCGTTTTTTCTCGTCGGCTTGGGCGCAACGTCGCTGGTTTTATATTTTGCGGCGGTCGTTTTGACTTTGCTGCTAAGGCGAATCAAACATTTCGGCTCGTTTTCCGTCGCGCAAGCCGTCAATTCGCTGTATCGTCCGGGCAATCAAACGCGCATAATTTTACTCGCCGTCGGACTCGGCGCGTTTGTCGTTTTGGCGGTTCAATCTCTGCAGACGAATCTCGTCCGTGAATTCGATTTTACGCGCAACCAAAAATTACCGAGTTTGTTTTTTATAGACATTCAAAAAAGTCAGATTGACGCGCTCCGGCAAATTGTTTTTGAAAGAAGCGGCGAAGCCGTGCAGGTTGTCCCGACAATCCGTGCGCGAATTGCTTTTGTTAATAATCAGCCGTTTGACTTTCAACAGCGCGAAGTTCGCCAGCAGCAAGGCATTATCGGGCGTGAATTTGCCGTTACCTATCGCCCAAATCTGGATGAAAATGAATCTATAATTGACGGGAATTGGTGGAACGATAATTCGGGCGAGGCGCAAGTTTCCGTCGAAGAAGGAATGAGCAAAACATTGGGCGTTTCGGCTGGGGACACGATAACTTTTGACATATCAGGCAGAAAAATTCCCGCCCGCGTCGCAAGCGTCCGCAAGCTGGATTTGCGAAACACGCGCACGGCTTTCGTCTTCGTTTTTCGTCCCGGCGTTTTGGAAAAAGCGCCGCAAACTTTCGTCGCCACAGTTCTCAAAAAAATTCCCGAAGTCGAACGCGCCCGACTCCAGCGCAAAATTATAGACGAATTTCCAAACGTGCAGATTTTCGATGTCGCCGATATTGTCGCGGCGGTGCAAAAACTCGTCAACAACTTTGTCTTGGCAATTTCGTTCGTCGGAAGTTTCGTGATTTTGAGCGGAATGTTGATTTTAATCGGCTCGATTGCTCTGACCAAATCGCAGCGAATTTACGAAAACGCGATTTTGAAAACTCTGGGCGCGAAACGCAAAATTTTAGCGGCGATTCTCTTTGCCGAATACGGACTTCTCGGCGTTCTAGCAGGAATCATCGGCGCGGGTTTTGCCAGTGTTTTGTCTTTCGCCGTTTCCAAATATCTTTTTAAGATTGATTGGGAATTCGATTTTGCTTTG
>DATLXD010000148.1:0-4108 GCA_035575965.1 Pyrinomonadaceae bacterium
GGAATCGGAATTATCGGAACGGGTTTTGCGCGAAAAGTGCAAATTCCAGCATTTAATCAGTGCAAAAACGCGGAAATCGTTTCGGTTGCAAGCGGTCGGCGTGAAAATGCGGAAGAGGTTGCAAAGGAATTTAACATTGCCCACTTTACCGACAATTGGCGCGAAACTGTCGAGCGTGAAGATGTTGATTTGGTCTGCATCACGACTCCGCCGAATCTGCACCGGGAAATGACGCTTTTCGCGCTCGAGCATAACAAACATATTTTGTGCGAAAAGCCGATGGCGATGAACACTGGTGAAGCCAGTGAGATGACGGAAAAGGCTAAAGAAAAAAATGTTCTCGCGCTGATTGACCACGAACTTCGTTTTCAAAACGGCAGACAAAAAGCGTTTGAAATTTTAAGAGGCGGCGACATCGGCAAAATCATTCACGCCAAATATAACTTTCGCAACCACTCGCGCGGCGACGTGAATTTGCCTTGGAATTGGTGGTCGGACAAATCGCAGGGCGGCGGCGCGTTGGGCGCAATCAGTTCGCACGTCGTTGATTCGTTTCGCTGGTTTTTAGGCGCGGAAATTTCTCAAGTTTTTTGTCAACTGCAAACCCACGTCAAAGAACGCAAAGATGCCGAGTCAGGCGAGATGCGTTCCGTGACAAGCGACGACGAATCGAATATGATTCTGCGTTTTGCGAGCGGTGATTTGACCGAAGACGCGACGGGAATCGTTTCCGTTTCGATGGTCGAGCGTCCGAAATATGAAAACACCATCGAATTTTTCGGAACGAAAGGCGCGTTGCGTGTTGGCTACAAAGGCGAAATTTTTCTGGCAAAAGAAAACGAAAATGATTGGCACGAAGTTGAAGTCGAATTTGACAAAGAAATTAAAAGCATTGCCGACACGGGATTTTCGCGCGGTTTCACATCATTTGCGCCGAAAATTATCAAAGCAATTCAAGCGGGAAAAACTGAGATTGAACACGCGGCGACATTTGCCGACGGATTAAAAGTGCAGGAAGCTTTAGATGCAGCGCACGAGTCGAACGAAAGCGGCTGCGCGGTAAAAATTTAAATTGGCGGCAAATAATTCAACTGCCAAACAAAAAATCTTCTTCCAATTTCCATTCTGCGCCCAGATAGTGCCAGAGCGACAAGCCCGGCGCGCGACCCGTTATCGGTTGCCACTGCGCCGCCAAATCATCATAGAGCCGACGCGCTTCCTCCGGCGCGACTTTGTTCTGAACGGTAATGTGGGGTTGAAATTTTTGGCGGTCTTGCGGTCGCAGCCAATCGTTCCAGAGACGGGCAAAACTCATTCTTAGTTCAATTAGTTCATCAGATTCGACCGCGACGGCAACGCCTCTGCCGAGAAATCGCCAGCGCGGAAAATTCAGGGAAAATTCTTGATAGGCGGCGCAAAATTGTTGCAAATCCGACCGAATTTTATCAAGCTCCGTGCCGGGCAAATGGTGAAAAAGAGTTAAATGCGCCGCCAAAAAATTTCTCTCAGGCGGAAAATACCTTTGCCGCAACCCATCGAAAAATTTGTGAGTTGCGGCATCGAGTTTGAGTGTCAAAATAAGCGACGCATTCATTTCATATGTTTATCAAGAAAATCGGCGACAAGCGGGTAAAGTTCTAGCCTATTTTTCAGTTTTGAAATGCCGTGACCTTCGTCGTCGAAAAGTTTATATTCAACCGTCGCGTTACGCTTCTTTAAGGCTTTGACGACTTGTTCGGCTTCGGTGTAGGGAACGCGCGGGTCGTTTTTGCCGTGAATGACAAACAGCGGAGTTTTGATTTTATCAACTTTAGCAAGCGGCGAAATCCGGCGCAAAAAGTCTATGTCTTTGTCGAGCATTCCGTATTCGACTTCGCGCGCGCGGCGGCGATAACCGCTCGTATTTTTCAGAAAAGTTTCCCAATTGACGATGCCGACGGTGTTGACCGCCGCCGCAAACAAATCCGGGTAAAGCGTGACTGCCGCCATCGTCATATAACCGCCGTAGCTTCCGCCCATCACGGCAATTCGTTTCGGGTCTGCGCCGTTTGCCTTGAGCCATTCGACCGAATAAGCCAAATCCTTGACCGAATCTTCACGCTTTTGCACGTCGTCGAGATGCGTAAAAGTTTTGCCGTAGCCGGTCGAGCCGCGCACATTAGTTGCTAAAACCGCGTAACCGCGCGAAAGATAATACTGATAAAGCGGACTGAATCCGGGACGCTCTTGTCCTTCGGGTCCGCCGTGAACGCTGACGATAACGGGCAGATTTTTGGTATTAAGCTCAATAGTTTTTGCTTCAGTAGCAATCGGGACAACCGTCAAATTGAAGGGTTTTGGTTTATAAAACCAAGCCGGAATCTCGCGCCCGTCAAAAGTTTTATATTTTATCAATTGTGGCTCGACAAACGATGCTTGCGGAATGCCGGAACGCGAGCTTTTTGTAACTTGCATCAATTGTTTCGAGCGCAAATCATAAGTCCAAATATCCGAATTATATTTCGCCGAGTTAAATGTAAAAGCGAGCTTCGAGCCGTCTTTTGAAAAATCCAAGCCGCCGACAATGCCTTGCGCGGGAAGTTTGACGGCTTGCGACTTTCTGCCGATGTTTTTCGCGTCAACGATGTAAAGCTCGCTGAAACCGTCTCGGTTTATCGTGTAAGCCAGCGTTTTTCGGTCGTCGGAAAGTGCGCCTGAGTCCAAATCCCAATTCATGCTGTCGAGAAACTCAATCTTTTTCGTCGTCAGATTCATCCGCGCCAGATTACCGAACTCGCGCCTGTCGTTTGAGCCGAGCAAAATAGTGTTGTCGTCCAAAAAGTCAACGACTTCAAATTGCGCCGAGCCTTCGTGCGGCGTGAGCAGCGTTTCCCTTTT
This sequence comes from Pyrinomonadaceae bacterium, assembly GCA_035575965.1. Lineage (GTDB taxonomy): Bacteria > Acidobacteriota > Blastocatellia > Pyrinomonadales > Pyrinomonadaceae. The sequence continues at coordinate 2,878 of DATLXD010000148.1, forward strand.
CGTGCGCGTGTCAATCAAATACAAATTGTTGTCCAGGCCGAGTTCCGTGCCGGAACGCGAAATGATAATTTTCGAGCCGTCTTTTGACGCGGCGGCGAAACCGTTGTTGCCGTTTTGTTGCAAGAGAAGTTGTTCTTTGCCCGTTGCAACATTCATCGAATAAACGTCGAAAAATGTTTTATCGCGCTTGTTCGATGTGTAATAAATTTTCGCGCCGTCATCGGAAAAATCGCCGAAATTGTAGCGCGTTTTCGGGTCGCTCGTTAATTCTTTGATTTCCGCACCGTCGTTCGACATCCAGAAAAACTGCGTGTTTTCATCGCCGCCGCGCGCCTTTCCGAAAACCAGACCGCTGCCGTTCGGCGACCATTCGACAAAGCCGATGTTGTCCTGATACGACGTAATTTGTTCGGGATAACCGCCGGACGAATCCATCATCCAAACCTGCGAAGTCCCGGTAATATTGGTTAAAAAAGCGAGCCGTTTGCCGTCAACCGAAAGCGTCGGACTGCCCGCCGAGCGCATATTCAAATAGCGCTCAATTGAGTAATTCTGCGCCGCAACGGACAGACAAAAAATCGCCGAAACAAATGCCGAAACAAATAATGTCAAGAAAAACTTTTTCATCTTTTTCTCCAAATGAAACTTAATTTAAGAAGATTTGACTACAGATTAACACAGATTCACGCAGATAAAGCACTGAAAAGTGAGAAGTAGATAATAAAAACTATCCATTTTTCACTATTCGTTTTTCACTAAAATACCTGTGTAATTCTGCGGTTAAATTTTCCTTTCCAAATAAAATGTGGATAACAAAACTTTCGTTTCATCATCCACAATCCGTTTTCAGTTATCCGCTAAATTATTACAAATTGATTTTTTCGTTCTCGCCACCATCGGCGCGTTGTCCGGTTGCTAACGCTTTGACGAAACCGACAACCTGCACGAGCGTCGAAGAAGGCGAATCCCAATACTCGGCTTGCTCGACATCAACTCTAAGCAGACAAATATTCGGGTCGTCCAAACCTTTCGGAAACCACGCCTTGAGAATCGGATTCCAAAGCTCTTCCATTTTCGCTTTATCTTTAACGATTGAAGCCGTCCCCGAAACCGAAACATAAACATTGTCTTTCGGCTCGGCGTAAGACGCATTAACGCGATTGTCACCCTCGATTTCTTCGACTTTGTGCGTTTTATCACTCGTAAAAAACCACAAAGTGCCGTCAAATTC
>DATLXD010000149.1:0-1646 GCA_035575965.1 Pyrinomonadaceae bacterium
GTAGATAACCGCGACGGCAAAACAAACCAGAGCAACGCCATAACTCAGAGAAGCCACGCCGACGTGAATCGGTCGCCAGTAGGAATCGAGAACCGGCGGCAAATCTATAAATTCTCCGCCGATAAATCTTGCTAAAGTCAATATTATCGCCGCGAGCGGAAGCGTGAATGCGCTTAAAAATTGAAAGTGTTTGCGGTTGGCAATCAGCAAAGTTGCGATGCCCGCGCCGAAAGCGAATGCGATGCTCAAATCATACAAATTGGCGAACGGAATATAGCGAAACATCCAAGGCGTAACGGCGTTTCCGCTTTCCTTTAATTTCAAAATCTCGCGGTCATACGCGCCGACCCAGCGCACCAGCCAACTCGACAAATTAAGAAAAACGCCGAGCGTTCCCATCCACAAACCGATCCGCTGCGCCATTTGCGACGGCGCGTAGAGATTCGTCAATTGAAACAGCGCGGCGAGAATGTAACAGGCGAGCGCGAGCATCATCAACGCGCCGTCTGAGATAAAGTTCGCGCCGATTTGCAGGCGCAAACCGAGCATCACAAACCCGCCGACGATTGCCAAAATTGCAGGAAGATATTGATAGCTCGATAAATCAAACTTTTTTGTTTCTCGAATTTCGTTTGCAGTTAATACTTGCGACATAATTTTTTACCAAAAAAAAATAGGAATAAACAGGACAAACAGGATAAAAGGTTTAAGGAATCTGTATTTATCTATGTTCATCTGTGGTTAAATTCTGTATTAATTTCTTAAACTTATCTTCAAAACCTTGCTCGTTCCGGTTTGTGTTTCCGCTGACAACGACTTCAAAATTGTTTCCGTTTTGCCCGTCAATCAAAGCCCAAATCCGTCTGTGCGAAACGAAAAACACGAAACACAATGCGCCTATTAAACCGAAACCGCCGATATACCAGGCAACGAACGCGGCGTTATACGGGTCGTATTTGATTGAAAGAACGTGCGCGAGCGGCGATTTTTCAAAACTTCCGAGACGCCATTTGTAACCGGCGACCGGCGCGCCGATTGGAATATTGTCGGGAAGTTTCGCGCTGAAAGCGTAAGCCCTTTTTTTCTCGCCGTCAGGCTGGGTGACGTTCAGGACTCCTGCCGGATTATTATATTCCGCCGAGCGCGTGTCGGGTTTTCCCTGATTCAAAGTAAAATCGGGAAAAAATGCTTCGTAGTCAATTTTCGTTCCATCGGGCAAAGTCGCCGAACCGTTTCTGGCTAAATTGACCGTGAAAGTTTCTCCGCCGTTTTGCGGCGTCAATTCCAGAGTCATATTTCTCGCGCTTCCAACGGTGATTGCGCTTGCCTGAAAAAAGCGGTAACCGCGATATTCAAAAGGTTTGTTCAAACTCACGTCGGCGACGGCTTCGCCGTATTGCGGGTCTTCGATTTTGATTCGCGTGTGCCAGTCCATCGTGTTGCTGATTTCAATCGAGCCTTTCGGGTCAATCAAATTCTGTTCGATGTCGGTGCAGGTTATCGTAAACGGCAAACCGACGGCAAAACGGTTTTGTTGGTCGAGATTGATTTCAATCATCTCAATTTCATTCGTCACTTGTCCGGGCATCATTCGCACGTCGGCATCGAATCCGGTTTGCAGCGCGGCGAAATGACCGAGAAAAAGT
>DATLXD010000150.1:0-4917 GCA_035575965.1 Pyrinomonadaceae bacterium
GGACAGAATCGTGGCGGTCGCCAAAATATAAGGTTTTTTATCGAAATATTACAGAAAGGGCGAAACTTAAAATTGTTTCGTCTTTTCTTTTTGCGCCGAATCAAGTCCGCGAGAAAAAGCAAAATAAATCATAACTTAGAATTTGGAATTATAGATTTCAAAAAATGATATTCTTATAAAATATTGTCGCTGATATTTATAATTCTTCGACGAAAAATTTATTTTGCTTTTAATCGTTTCGGGCGCGTAGATATCTGCCTTAATTTCGTGATATTTTTTGAAAGAATTTTATCTTTTCGACTCGCAATCCGAACAGTATTATAAGAACTTGAATAATGGAAGAAATTTTTAACGACAAACCCGAAACGGCTGCTATTTCCGCCACTGTTTTGCCCGAAAAAACAAAGCGCGACTGGAAGGTTTGGCTTGGCACGGACGAAGCGATTCGCTGGGTTTATTTGATTTTCGGTTTATTCGCCATCGTTTTGCTGATGGTGCTTTTGCAGTTTTCGACCGCAGCGATTTGCTGCGGCGATTGGGACGGTTATTACCATATCAAATGGAGTTCGCTGCTGTGGGAAAACTTCCGGCACGCGCGCTGGCTGCCCGAATTTACCTGGCTTCCCTTAACTGTTTTGAATCCGCAGGAATACGCCGACCATCACTTTCTTTTTCATCTTTTGCAGATTCCGTTTCTATGGTTTTTTGAACCCGTAGCGGCGGCAAAAGTCGCGGCGATTGTCTTCGGAAGTCTGGCGATATTTTCGGTCTACTGGCTGATGTTTCACTACAAAATCGAATATCTGATTTTGTGGCTGCTCGTGCTTTTAACCTGTGCTAACTCGTTTTTCTTTCGGATAAATATGGCGAAAGCTCCGCCGCTCACGATTATTTACACGATTGCCGGAATTTATCTCCTCTTCGAGCGCAAATACGTCTGGCTTTTGCCTTTAATGTTCGTGTTCGTCTGGACTTACAGCTTGTTTCCGCTGCTTTTTATCGCGGCGGTTATCTGGGCGATTATCATTGCCTGGAACGAAAAAAAATTTGAATGGCAGCCGCTCGGCTTTACTTTCGGCGGAATGATTTTGGGCAACATCGTCAATCCGTATTTTCCGCAAAACTTCTGGCTTTTCTACGAGCATCTGGTTGAAAAATTCAAAGTCGGCAGCGATTTTGCCGTTTCGGTCGGCGGCGAATGGTATCCGTTTAACGGTATGGAATTAATGTTGAATCTTCCCGTCGCGCTCGTTGCTATGCTCGTCGGTTACATTCTTTTCGCGCCGAAAAACGGAAAGCTGCCCGAAAAATCGACGTTTTTTCTGATGTTTGCCACGATTTTGCTGGCGGCGCAGTTTCGCTCGAAACGCTTTGCCGAATACTTTCCGCCGTTTGCCATTCTTTTCGCCGCCTTTAGCTGGCGCGACTTTCTCGTTCCGCTCGTCGAGCTTCCCGAAGATTTCAAGCGCGACCTCGAGCCGTATCTCGATACGGAAAAAAAGACCGAAAAACAGAAAACCTTCGATATTTTAAAGCAAGTCGGTATCTGGAGTTTGGGTATTATTTTATCTGTGTGGATGCTTTATAATCTGACCGGAATCGACACGACCGATTGGGTTTCCGAAGACCGAAAAAACACGGTCGGTTTGCGGTCGCTTTTCAGCATTAAGGAAGACGGACTTTTACAAAATATCAGAAGTAACGAGCCAAACGAAAAATACAAAAGCGCAATGACTTGGGCAAACGAAGAAATTCCCGAAGGCGAGCTGATTTTTAACTGCAATTGGGACGATTTTCCGAAGATATTTTTTTATGACACGAAACATAATTACGTTTATGGTCTCGACCCGAATTACCTGTATTCAAAAAACCCTGAACTTTATAAACTGATTGACGAGATAACCAAAGGTAAAACCGACGACCCCGCGCCGATTATCCGTGAAAAATTCGGCGCGAGATTTGTTTTTTCCGATGCGAAGGAAAACGCTGACTTTATTGCGAAATGTCTGGAAAGCGGCTGGTGCGAAACGGCTTATGAAGACGACGAAGCGATTTTTCTGAAAATCCGCGACCAAAAAGGCGACGCGCCGAAGGATGCGGTCGACGACGCGCCGCCGACACCAGAAGAATAAAAACAACTCGATGAAGAGGAAAAAGATGCTGCAAACGCTAACGCCAAGCAGAACGCCAACGATAACGACAACGAAGATGAAGAAAATTAAATGCGGCGCGACAGAATTTGAGTCCAAAGTCCAAAATCTAAAATTCAATGCCGGAAATTCAAAGTTTAAGGTTCAAAGTTCAAAGTTTAATGTCGAAGAAATTTGTAACCTGTATTCGAGATTTTCTCAAATCTTCTGTTTCAGTTTGATTTTTTTGATTTTGCCGAATTTTGCTTGCGTGAATCAATCTTTATTAAAGGGAAACAAAAATATCGCGGTGGTTGTCGAGAAGAATAATGTTTCGGATTATGAAAGAGATTTGCAGACGATGAAAACTGCAAATTTCGATTATATTTTTGCTTTTCGGCGCAAAGACGGCGGCACTTTCGACAGTGAAGACAAAAAATATCTGAGAGCGAATACGCCGACGGGAACTAATAGATTCGTTTCAACCGATGAAGGTCGCGTCTTTATTGCCGGTTCGACGTATGTGTTTTCGCCGGAAAATCTTGAAGCGTTGCGAAGTCGTTTTCTAGTTGAAGATTATTCAAAACCGGAAGCCGAACTGCAAAATATGAATCAAATTATAAACGCAAATCGCTAGTTTAAGGAGAAAATCTGTGGCTGAAATTAACGTAACCAAAGATGACAAATTAGCGGTTAAGAAGACTGTCGTCGAAACGGGCGATGCTGCTGATTCTTCCGCCGTTATAAATCCTGCGCTGTTGCCGTCGGGCGCGGTGGTTCGGATAGTTTTAATCACGCTGCTGATTTTGTATGTCGCGGGGCTGATTACAAGTCTTCTGACATCGCTCATCCATTTGATATTTTTGATGGTTCTATCCATTTTGTTCGCTTACTTGATTGAGCCGCTCGTCAAATTGGTGCAGCGTCCGTTTGAAAACGGCAACAAAAGCACGTATATGCCCAAGTCGCTGGCTATCGCGCTGGCTTATTTGATTGTCTTTTCGGTTTTGGGAATCGGCATTGCCTTGATTGCGCCGTTGGCGGTTGAACAAGGCAAAGAGTTTGCCGAAAAATTGCCCAGTTATGCAACTACTCTTCAAGAGCGGTTTAATTTTGTCAACAGCCGCTACCGCTATCGCCTTCCAAAGGATTTGCAAGAGAGCCTGACCACAAAATTGTCGGATTTTGCGGGTAACCTAGGGGAACGAGCAACCGCCACAGTCGGAGAATTTTTGCTGGAATTGGTAAAGTATCTGCCGTGGTTGGTTTTGATTCCGATTCTGGCGTTTTTCTTTCTCAAAGATATAAACCTTTTTCGCGTGTCGCTGCTGCGGATTATGCCGCACGGTGATTGGCGGACAAGAGTCGAAGCAGTTCTCGATGATTTTCACCGGACACTTTCCGCTTACGCCCGCGCCCAGTTGATTTCTTGTGTTGTGATTGGTGTGCTTTGCACCGTCGGCTTTTATCTGATTGGTTTGAACTATGTGATTTTGCTCGGTGTTTTAGCGGGTATTTTAGAATTTATTCCGTTAATCGGACCGATAACCGTGGCTATTATCGTGATACTGACGGCGAGTTTTTCCGACAATCCGTGGGACGCGCTTTACGCGGCGATATTTTTGATTGTTCTGCGGATTGCGCAGGATTATGTTATTTATCCGCGAATTGTCCGTGAAGGAATTCATCTGCATCCGCTGGCGATTATTTTGTCGGTTTTGATGGGCGAGCAGATTGCGGGAATTGCCGGAGTTTTTATCTCGATTCCGGTGGTTGCGCTTTTAACCGTTCTCTACAAACATATTTTGGAGCATAGCGGCAACACCGGAATGCTCGCCGGTTGGCTGGCACCAAAGGAAAATGCCGAGGAAACTTCGTTATAGAAGATAGATAAGTAGAAAAATTTTTGGAGAGATTTTTTCAGCTTGTTTGAGGAAAATAAAAAATGTCGTTTCTGGCTTGGATAATTGTTTTCTTTTTTATTTTGATTATTTTGGTTGTGCTTATTTATGTTTTGGTCGTCAAGGCATTTTACTGGGGCGATAAAAAAGAGCCGCCGAAGAAAAGTGAAAAACGAAAAACGAAAAACGAAAAGTGAAGATAAATTTCCGCTAATCGCTCGTTCTTAACTTTTTAATAATTATTTTCCTATCAACTTATCAATCGAAATAATAATTCCGTAAGATATTGCCGCAATCAAAGCCGCCATCGGAATCGTTAAAATCCACGCCCAGACGATTCTGCTCGCCACGCCCCATTTGACTGCTGAAAACCGTCTGGCTGAACCGACACCGACGATTGCGCCGGTTATCGTGTGCGTGGTCGAGACGGGAATGCCGAAATAAGTTGCGCCGAAAAGCGTTAATGCTCCGGCAGTTTCGGCGCAAAATCCACCGACAGGTTGAAGTTTGACGATTTTTGTTCCCATCGTTTTAACAATGCGCCAACCGCCGGAGAGCGTTCCCAAACCAATTGCCGCGTGCGCCGCAAGAACCACCCAAAAAGGAATTTCAGGCAGCTTGCCGGCGGGTGTCATTTGCAGAAATCCGCCTGAGACTAAGACAATTGTGATAATTCCCATCGTCTTTTGCGCGTCGTTTCCGCCGTGTCCGAGCGAGAAAGCAGCGGCTGAAAAAAGTTGTCCGACACGAAAGCCTTTATCAATCTTGGCGATATTCATCCGTTGGAAAATCCAATAAACCAAAACCATCATGACAAAACCCAGAGACATTCCGATAAGCGGCGAGAGAACGATAAATGACAGTGTTTTTATCCAGCCGCTGGCGAT
>DATLXD010000151.1:0-8367 GCA_035575965.1 Pyrinomonadaceae bacterium
GTTCCAAACCAAAGAATATATTTTGTTTCGCTCTCCTTTTTGTAATGAATCGGACTGTCTTCTTTTTCTTCGATTCCAATTTCCGATAATTTCTCAGGTAATTTTCCTTTATCTTTTTTAAAATTCTCGATTTTATTCACAATTTCATCGCCCATTTTCATTTTGTCTTTTCCAGTTAAATTACAAGATAACCTGGCAGAAACAAGAGTCAGTAAAATTATGGTTATTATTCCAAACTTCAATTTCACGTATTTCTTTCGTGAATTTTCGTATTTATTTGTGGCTAATTCTGTTAAGTCATTCCAACCCAACTTTCGTCCGCTACTTCTTGCCAACGCTGGCGAATCGCTTCAAATTCTTCGCTTGAAAGATTTCCTTCCGTGACGAGTTTCGCGTTTGATTGCCAGCGATTCGGTTTCGTCGTGCCGACAATCATTGTATCAATGCCCGGAATCGACATTGTGAAACGCAGTGCCTGCGCAATCGATTCTTCCAAACTCTTGTCGAGAAAATCGAATTTCAATTTCTGAATTCTGTCCCAGTATTCGTGGTGATAACTCTCACCAGGTTTCGAGTCGTGTCGCCAGACGGCGTTGGCAATCGGGCGTTTGGCAATCACGCCCAAACCTTTTTCCGCCGCGAGTTTGACGTTGCCGTCAATCGGCGTTTGGTCGGCGATGTTGACCGAAGTTTGAAACGAATCGAAAACGTCCATTTCAATCGCGTATTTCGCGTCGACATTGTCGCCCGAATAACCGATATAGCGCGTGTAGCCTTTTTCCTGTGCGCGTTGCAAACCTTCGACCGCTTCGCCGCGCCGCAGAATTTCCGTGTCACAGCTGTGCAGCTGCGCGATGTCGAGATAATCGGTTTTCAAATTTCGCAAACTCTGTTCAATCGTTTCCAAAATTCCTTTTTTCGACCAATCAAATCTCGTAAAACCGTCTAACGCGCCGCATTTCGTCAACAAGTAAAACTCTCTACGGCGTTTGGAGACAGCTTCGCCAATGAATTTTTCCGATGCGTTATAAGCCGCCGCCGTGTCAATCACATTCAAACCGGCATCCAAAGCCTGGTTCAAAAGCTCGTCGACGTTTTCCTGCGTCTGCGAATTGTCAAAACCGATTTCCGCGCCGCCGAAACCGAGGACGGAAACTTCCATATCGGTTTTTCCGAATTTTCTTTTTTCCATAAATTATTTGTGTTTTCGGACTGACGTTTCGATTATTTTCTCCAAAATATCTACGTCGACATCGCTTAAACTTATGAAATGCAGACAGCTTTTACCGGTTTTGTATTTGCCGAGTTTTGACAACAATTTCTCATCCGACAAAGTGTCGTCCGTTAAGTAGAACGTGATGTTTTGCTTGCGCGGAGAAAACCCGACTTGAAAAGTGTCGCCGTTTCGTCCGCTGGCGTATCGGTAATGATAATCGCCGAAACCGACAATATTCGCGCCCCACATTTTCGGATTTTCGCCGGTAATTTTCTGCATCAAACCCGCGATTTTCCGGCAATCTTCTCGAACTTTTTCGTCGGCAACGGCGTTCAGAAAGTCTTCGACATTTGTCTCGGTTGGTTTTGTTTTTTGTTCGCTCATATTCGACTCCAAAAGCAGATAATTATTTTCGTCTCAAATAACGACTTCAAATTTATCTTGCCAATTCCGCCTCGACTTTTTCAATTAATCGCTCGTCTTCAGCCGTTACGTCGGGCGCGAAACGGGCGACGACTTCGCCATTTTTCCCAACCAGAAATTTCTCGAAATTCCACAAAATTTCGCCGGGTGTCGTGCGTTCCGAGCCGTAACCTTTGAGCTTTGCTTCAAACGCGCCGTCGTTGACATCCGTCTCGGGCTTTGTTTCGGTCAGGCTTTTATAAAGCGCGTGTTGGTCGTTGCCTTTGACCGAAATTTTTGAGAAAAGCGGAAACTGCACATCGTAATTTGTCGAACAAAAATCTTTAATTTCTTCTTCTGTTCCAGGCTCTTGTCCCATAAAATTGTTGGCGGGAAAGCCTAGAACTTCTAAACCTTTCGCTTGATAATCGCTGTAAAGTTTTTGTAAGCCTTCATATTGCGGCGTTAACCCGCATTTTGAGGCGACATTCACAATCAATAAAACTTTGTCTTTGTATTCGCCTAAATTGGTTTCCGTGCCGTCAATTTTCTTAACAGGAATTTCATAAAGTTCATTTGTCATAAATTTTCTCCGTTTAATTTATTTTTAGGACGCGCCGTCGAGTTTCGATTCAAACCGCAAACTTATTAAAGTATTTTTCGCGTCCGTTATTTCCAAAATGTTTTCGCTGCCGTCGGTTTCGTATTGCACGGCGATTCCGCGCACGTTTTCGAGCGTGTCGGTCATTGTTTTTGCCTCTTCCTCGCTGTGGTCGATGCGCCGGACGACAACCTGTGTTTGATTGCCGTCTTTGTTGAGCGAAACGCTTTCCAGATGCGCTTCTTCGGCTTCTTCGTCGGTTTCGCCCGTAGTATAAAAAAGGTTGAAACGCGCGCGCCGGTCACGGTTGCGTTCTGTAAATTCTGCCAGAAACTTTTCCCAGTTGTTCGGTTCAATCATTTTTTTCGGTTCTCTCGGTTCAGCCATAACTTCTCTCCTTTTGTTGGTTCAATTATAAAAACACAAAATTTGCACAAAGATTTCATTTGTTTTATCTGTAAACAAATTCTCCTAAATTTTCACGACGATTTTGCCGAAATGCGACTCGCTTTCCATATATTTGAGCGCGTCCTTCGCTTCTTCAAACGCAAAAGTTTTATCAATTACCGGCTTCAAGTTGTGTTGGGAAATCAGGCGATTCATATCCTCAAACATCTGCCGCGAGCCGACAAAAATTCCCTGCATTTTTACGGCTTTCATCAAAATTGTTGCCGGATTAAAATCGCCTTTGCCCGCCAAAATGCCGATAACTGCAATGTGTCCGCCCATTCGCGCGGCGTTCACGCTTCTTTGCAGAGTTCCCGCGCCGCCGACTTCGACCACATGCTCAACGCCGCGCTTTTCGGTCAAATCCAAAACCGCTTTGTCCCAATCTTCACATTCCCTGTAATTGATTAAATCGTTTGCGCCCAATTCCTCCGCACGATTTAGTTTGTCATCCGAACTCGATGTAATAATCGTCCGGCAGCCATAAACACTCGAAAATTGCAGTGCGAAAATAGAAACGCCGCCCGTTCCCTGCAGCAGAACCGAATCGCCGACTTTGATGTTGCCCGAAACCATCAGCGCGTTGTGCGCCGTCACCGCCGCGCACGGCAGTGTCGCCGCTTCTTCATACGAAAGATGTTCGGGAATCGCCACCAAACCGTTTTCGCCGAAAACACCGAATTCGCGCAAGCAGCCGTCCAAATCGCCGCCCAGAGCCGTCCGCGCTTTTTGAAAATCAATCTCGCCGTCAATCCAGCCCTGCATAAAAATCGGGCAAACTCTGTCACCGACTTTCCATTTCGTCACGCTCTCACCAACCGCAGCGACTTCGCCCGCGCCGTCGGAAAGCGGAACGATTGGGGTTTTGAGTTTCGGGTTGTAAAAACCTTTGACCATCATCAAATCGCGGTAATTCAAAGACGCGGCGTGAAATTTTACTAAAACTTCATTTGCCTGCGGTTCGGGCTTTTCGCGCTCGACCGATGCCAGATTTTCTATACCGAACTCGTTTATTTCGTATGCTTTCATAATTTTAGAATTGCCTGCGAAGGACGCGGAAAACCGTGAAACAAAGACAGGATTTTATTTCAAGGTTTCCCCGTCCTTCGCCGACAAATTTTTATTTTTTGCGCGGACTTTTTAAATTAAGACGAATCACAACATCATCACGAATCAAGTCGTCGGTTTTGCCCGCATAGATGATGCCGAAATCTTTACGGTTAATGGAAAATTCCGTATCAACTGCGGCTTCCGTATCGCTGACCGTAATTTTTGCCGGAAACGTTATAGATTTCTTTTGCCCGTGCAAATTGAAATCGCCCGTTACCGTATAATTGCCCGCGCCTTTAGCCGCGTCGGGTGTAATTTTTGTTGAAGTAAAATTGGCGGTCGGAAACTTCGCGACATCAAAAAAATCAGCCGACTTCAAATGTCCGGTCAATTTTTCGTCGTCGCTGAAAATCGAATTCGTATCAATGTCAACCGAAACCCGGCTTTCTTCCGGTTTGTTGTTGACCAAATCAATCGTGCCTTTGAAAGTCTTGAAACCGCCGTCGTGTTTGCCCGTCACTTTTGAACCGATAAATTCGACTTTCGAGTTTTCCGGCGAAATCGGCAAAACAGTTCCTTTAACTTCCATCGTCGAAGGCGTGGTGCTGACCGCCGGATTAGGGGTAGAATTGCTCGCCGTGTTTGTTGACGTCGTGGTCGTCTCTGCCCTTGGCTTATTCGCCGCCGGGTCTTCGCAAGCCGCTAAAAATAATGTTAAAGATAGAATACCGATTGTAAATTTGTTCATAACTTTTCTCCTTTTTATTTTGTTTAATTCACCGCTACGTTTTCTTTTTGCCCTACCCATTGCTCGAAAAGTTTTTCAAACTCCGCTTGTAAAGATTGTTCTTTGTCTTGGTTATACCAACGCTGCATATTTTCCATCATCTGCAATTTCTCCAAGCCTTGCGCTTTCATTTCGTAAAAATAATCCATTGCAACTTGTGGTCTCGGTCCCCAAGTTCCGATTTCTTCGAAAGTTTTTGCATCAAGGCAAATCAGTTTCGGAATCGAACGCGCGTTAAACGTCAAGTATTTATCCATTAACTCAAGATTTTCGTCGCGGAGCAAATACCGTGTTTCGATATTCGGATTTTCCGCCGCAATCTTTTCGATAATCGGAATATTCTGCGCCGCGTCGCCGCACCAGCCTTCAGTCAAAACTAACCAAACCCAATTTGCTTTGACATTCCGCGCCTTTTCTTTGAGCGAATCATTCAACTCGACCGTTTTTTCGAGCCGCTTCATTCTTTGGCGATTGAGTTTCCCGTAACCGAACATTGCTTCCGATTGATTTTCGCCCGTCGTCTTGCCTTCAAGGAGCAAATCGTCAATCAGTTTGAGATACTCGGCGAACGTCATTGATTTTTCGATATAAGATTTCATTTTATTTTTTGCCACGAACAAACACGAAAGAACACGAAAATTTAATTGTATCTTTGTATTATTGTTCGTGCCTGTTTGTGTTTGTTCCTGGCTAAGTTCTTAAATTCTTTCAATCAATTCTTCTTTCGGTAAACGCACTTTCGGCAGGTTCGCCAGGAAATCCTTTTCCTGGTTGCGATAACCAACCGCGCACAAAGCAACCGCCGAATAATCTTCCAAACCTAAAATACGATTAAATTCCGCCGGGTTAAATCCTTCCATCGGACACGCATCAACTCCAAGAAGCGCCGCCGTTTCCAGCAAAAATCCGAGCGCGATATACGCCTGACGCGAATTCCACGTTTCGATTGTTCCGTCGGAAACCGCTTTTTGCGCCGAGCCTTTCATCGTATTTTCATAATCCGCCAACGCTTCGTGCGGCTGATGACGAACTTCCATATTGCGCTCGACAAAATGTTCGACATCCGCATCGGTCAAAACTTTTTTATATGCGACGACAACCAGATGCGAGCAATCGGCAATCTGCGTCTGACCGTAAGCGGCGGGAGTCAATTCCGCCTTTTTAGCTTCGTCCGTGACGACAATGAATTTATACGGCTGAAGTCCGTAACTCGACGGCGCAAGAATCAAGGAGTTTTCCAAAACATTCCAATCTTCATCGGAAACTTTTCTCGACGAATCGAAACTTTTTACCGCGTAACGCCAATTCAATTGCTCTAAAATTTTTTCGCTGCTTATTTCTTTATTCATATTTCTTTTCCTTAAGTTGTTTTGTAAAGTATTTGTAACAATTTTTGCTACAAATACAAATGAACTGCTCCCAAAAATTTCAATCGCTAACAATTAAGTATAATTTCCTGCTCGACCGAATCCAAAATATTTTTCAAAGTGTATTCGGCAAGTTTTTGCTCGATAACTTCGTCAATTTCGGTTTGCAGATTTTCCAAAACCGTCTGAATGTTTTTTCCAATCAAACAATTCTGATTCGGCATTTGACGATGGAGCGCGAAAACTTCGCCGCTCGAAACTGCCCGATAAACTTCGTTAAGGCGTATTTCTTCAGGCGGTCGAACAAGCCGCGTTCCGCCTGCGCCGCCGGTTTGCGAAACGACTAATTTCGCTTGACTTAAATTACACAAAAGCCTACGAATCACGACCGGATTCGTATTAACACTTTTTGCCACGCAATCGGATTTGACGTTTTCCTCGCCGCCTTTGGCGAGCAAAGCTAAAACGTGAACCGCAATTGCAAATTGACTGGTTGCTGCCATATCTGTAACAAGAATAGTTACAAACAAAACTTTTGTCAAGCCGGGCGCGTTTGATAAATAATTTTCTTAAGTTTCACCAGTTTCGCGCCGCTTTAAATAAAGATTTATCGCTAAACCCGCAATTCCGTTCAAAACCATTATCGAATTTGTAAAAATAAAAACCGGATTCCAAACCAGAAAACTATAAACGGCAAAACCGACCGAAGCCGCGATTTGACCGACAAAAAGCCAAATCGAAACGCCTTCGCTTTTGCCTTCGCTCCACTGTTTATAAACTTGTTTGCCGATAGTAAAAACCAAAATCAGCGAGCTAACCCAACCGATAACTTCTGTCATAAATAAAAATAGTGGAAAATAGAGTTTTTCTAATTTTCCACTTTACATTTTTCGTTTTCTGTTTCTTTAGGCGATTCGTTTCGGTTCTTCCATATCGTCATCAGCCGGCGGTTCTTCAATCGGCGCACTCGGTTCTCTGTCGGGCGGCACAGGAATATCGCCTTTCGGCTGCTCGACATCGGTGTTTGGAATTTCGGGGTTGACATCGGAATGACTGCCGAAATCGTCATCTCTGACAGTCGAATTGACATCCGGGTTTGGGACATTTTGCACATCTTGCATAATAAAAATTCTCCTTAATTAGAAAAGTTGTAATTTTTTAAAGAGCAAGAATCGTGCCTTCTCGCAACTTCAAATAAAGAACGACATAAACAAAAACTTTTTGAAAAGGCTCTGTTCGCTGCGATGCAAATAGATACAATTTTTGTATCAAATCGAAGCAGGTAAATTACTTTCTATCTTAAAACGTCTTTCATCGCCTCTTCCAGATTTGTAAATTGAAAATCGAAACCGGCATCCGCGAGTTTCTTCGGCAAAACTCTCGTGCCTTGCAAAAGCAGTGTTTCACCCATTTCGCCAAAAAGTAATTTTATGGCAAATGCCGGAACAGGCAAAACGGTCGGACGGTGTAAAACTTTGCCGAGTGTTTCTGTAAATTCCGCGTTGGTCACAGGATTCGGCGCAACCGCGTTGACCGCGCCGCGCAGATTTTCATTCTCAAGTACAAAGTGAACAATTTTGATTAAATCGTCGAGCGCAATCCAACTCATCCATTGCTTGCCGCTTCCGATTGTGCCGCCGACACCGAATTTGAAAGGCGTGACCATTTTCTCCAACGCGCCGCCGTCTTTCGCCAATACAACGCCAATCCGCAAAAATACAACCCGCGCAAATTCTTCCGCCTTTTCGATTTCATCTTCCCAAGCCGTGCAGACATCCGTCAAAAAACCTTTGCCTTGCTCGCTGTCTTCAGTCAAAATTTCATCTTTTCTATCGCCGTAAAAACCGACCGCCGAAGCCGACACAAAAATTTTCGGCGGATTTTTCCTTCGTTTGAGCGCGTCAACCAAAACTCTTGTTCCGACAACGCGGCTGTCTTTAATTTTCCTTTTCTTCTCGTCCGACCAATTTTCCGACGCGACGTTATCGCCCGCAAGATGAACGACCGCATCGAAATTTTCGAGTTTGGCTTGTTCCGTTTCGCTAAAACCCTTTTCCGCGTCCCACTGAATTTCGTCGGAACTTTTCGGCGTTTTGCGGACAAGTTTATAAACTTCGTGGCCTTTCGCCAAAAGCGTCGGAATCAAATGTTTGCCGACCAAACCGCTTGCGCCTGAAATTAAAATTTTCATAATTTTATCTAGCCACGAATTACACGAATAACACGAATCAGATTTTACTTTAATTCGTGTTATTCGTGGCTGAATTTTTACCTTGCAAATCGTGCCGAATAAACTGCACCATTTTTCTAATCTCGTCCTCGGTCAATTGATTTTTGAAGGCTGGCATCGGGAGTTTGCCTTCTTTGATTTGCTGATAAATCTCTTCTTCGGATTTTGTTGCCGCGTCGCCATAACGCAGAGAAGGAATCAATTTGCCGTCAATTTCCTTGCCGTTTGCCTCTTGCCCGTGACAAATCGCGCAGTTTTGGCGAAACA
>DATLXD010000152.1:0-4819 GCA_035575965.1 Pyrinomonadaceae bacterium
TCGTGCGGTTTTTATTGACAGTTTTGTCAGAGACAACCGTTTGAATCCGGCTGCTCAGAGAGATTGGACTTCGCTCAAAGCGGATTTGGATACCTTAGCAGGCTATTACAATGTCAGCTCAAATTGGAATCAAACAACAAATGTTGATACGACGACAGGAACTTCCACAGGTTCTACAACCAGTTATCGCGGGTCCGAAAGCAGCGTGCGAAGTCTTTTAACGCGGCTTGAAACGCGCACGGATTTGTATAGGCGCGAGGTGAGTAACGCACTCGACAGAAGTATTTTGAACGATACGAGAAGTGAATCCTCCGTTATCGGTTATGTTGCCGAATTTGAAACGGCAACCGATAAATTGAAACAGAATTTTGAAGCTCGCCGTTCGACTTCAGCAGACATCGAAGAAGTTTTGAATCGCGCTTATTACATTGACGGCTTTATGCGCGACTATCGCCTTTCGACAGGCGCGGAAAGTCAATGGAAACTTATCCGAACCGATTTGGATACCTTGTCGAATTATTACAATGTAACCTGGAATTGGAATCGTCAGTATTCGCCGGCGAGCAAATTCGACCAGATGCTGACCGGAACATATCGTTTGAATTCTTCGCAGAGCGATGATGTCAGAGCAGTCGTCGACCGCGCGGCGGCGACATTATACACCGCAAATCAGAGAGAAAATCTAAGAAGAAATCTGGAAAGACGCTTGTCTTCGCCCGATACTCTGGCGATTGAAAAAAGAGGCAATCAAGTAATCGTCGCTTCCAACACTTCGCCGCAAGTCAGCTTTAATGCCGACGGCACGGCGCGGACTGAAACAACTGCTAACGGACGCACCATCAAAGTTACATCTAACACTACTTACGACGGCGTGGCTTTGAGTTACGAAGGCGACCGCGTCAACGATTTTTACGTCAACTTTATCCCGATGAGCAACGGTCAGCTAAAAGTTATTCGCCGCGTTTATCTGGAAAACAGAAATGATACGGTAACTGTGGCAAGCGTTTATGACAAAACCGATAACATTGCACAGTTTTCCAACATCAACAATCAAAATGCCGGAAATAATCAAAGCGGCGGAGCGACTTCCACCGATTTTGTCATCCCGAACAATACTAGATTAACGGCTGTTTTGGGAACTCCGGTTTCGACCAAAACGAGTCAGAACGGCGACCGATTTACGATGGAAGTTACATCGCCGTCTGAATTTAATGGTGCGACAATCGAAGGTCGAGTTGCTACGACTCAGCGTTCGGGTCAAGTTACTGGCAGAGCGAATATGTCGCTCGAATTCGACACGATTCGGCTTCGTGACGGCAGAACTTATCGCTTCGCGGGTATTGTTGACGATGTTACGTCGGCAAGCGGCGAAAAAGTTACCGTCAATAACGAAGGAACGGTTCGAGATAATAATCAAACCACGAAAACCGTTACACGCGCCGGAATCGGTGCGGCACTCGGAGCGTTAATCGGCGCAATCGCCGGCGGCGGTCAGGGAGCGGCAATCGGTGCTGCAGTCGGCGCGGGCGCGGGCGCGGGAACGGTCATTCTGCAAGGACGCGGCGACGTTGAACTCGCCCAGGGAACGCAGTTTATGATTACGGCTTCTGCTCCCGCGAATGTTAATCGTTAAATTGTTTGTGGATTTACTTAACCGAAAAGGGCGAGCAGAAATGTTCGCCCTTTTCATTTTCACAGAACGCCGTGTTATGCTTACGTGAATAATTTCTTGTTTATAAATCTTAACTTTTAGATACGAGGAGAAACAGTAATGCAGGAAAATGACGGTAAACAATTTTCAGAATCCGAACGCGAAGGCTGGGACGCGGAAAAACTTTCAGAAGAAGCAGTAAATCAAATGCCCGACGAGACGATGAGACAGATTTTGCGCGGAGGCGAAACCGGCGAAAACGCCGACGAACTTGATGTCGCGGGCAGTGCCGATAGAAACGAAACTCCGCAGGGACGCGAGGAAGCAAAGCAAGGTTCTGAATAAAAAAGGCTTCGTTCAATTTTGAACGAAGCCTTTTCAAATTTGTTAAATTAAAAAGTTATTAACAGCCGGAATGACCGCAGTCACAGCTGATTTCAACTATATCCTGGTCTACCGCATCTTTACAGTGGTCGCTGCAATATTTTTCGCTGTCTCTGACATTGCAGTTGCACAGCTGATGAGCGCATTTATTTTCATTTTCCATAAAAGAAAATCCTCCCTCGATTTTTTAATCTTCGTGTTGTCGGGCAACAAAATAATCTTAAGTCAATTGGCAAAATTAGGCAATGATTTGCCTAATGCAAACCGATATATTTCGACGCTCGAAAAAAGTCAATTTTTGTGTAAAAAATGAACCGCAAAACCGATGTGTTGTGATTTTTTCGTAAAATACTGTATCTTGAGTTGTTAGCAAGACATTACAAATTTCTGTTTATATTTTTATTCGATAGGTCGGGAAATTATTTGCGAAAGTATTTAAAGTTTATATTACTATTTTTATTCGCCGTTTTTATATTCTGGTTTTTTGGACGCAATTTAGATTGGCAGGAAGTCAGCCAAAGCCTGCGGAAAGCAAACGCTTCTTACTTGATAATAGCGACTTTGCTTGTTTGTCTCGGTTATTTTTTGCGAGCGATTCGCTGGGGAACGCTGCTTGCGCCGATAACCGAAACTTCCTTAAAAGAGCTTTTTGCGGCAACGACCGTCGGCTTTTCGGTCATTTTTATCGTCGGGCGGGCGGGCGAGATTATTCGTCCGATGTGGCTTTCGATGCGTGACCGGCGCGTTCGTCCTTCAGCATCGCTGGTAACAATCGGCGTTGAAAGAATTTTTGACCTTGCATCTTTGATATGCTTTTTTTCAATCAATTTACTATGGTTTAATGTTCCGGCGGGACGCGAAACCGAAGTTGCTTATATAAAATTTGTCGGAAATTTGATGTTAGGCGGCATAATCGCCGGATTTCTGACATTGTTTATTTATCAAAAATTTTCATCCCGCATTATTTCCTGGACTGAAAAAACGATTGATAAAAGATTTATTCCGCGCCGCGTCAGATTGATTATTCTCAGTATCTTAAGACAGCTTGCCGCGTCTTTGCAGATTCTAAAGGATTGGCGAGAGATTGCGGCAATCGTATTTTGGACAACTCTGCTGTGGCTGTCGATTGCCATACCGACCTGGCTGGTGCTGCTGGCTTTTGATTTACCGCTCAGTTTCAGCGATTCGCTGTTTATAATGGGATTTGCCGTACTCGGTTCGATTGTGCCGACACCGGGCGGCGCAGCCGGAGCATTTCACGCGGCAACGGCAGGCGGCTTAATTTTTTTGAACATTCCACAAAATGATGCGGCGGCAACTTCGATTGCGATGCACTTGGTTTATTTCGCGCCCGCCGTAATTTTCGGCTTATATTATTTTTTCCATGGCGATATAAATGTTGCGCGGCTGAGAAGTTTGCTGTCCAGCGAACACGCGGTCGAAGAAGTCCAACACGAAAAAGACGAAAGTCAGAAATCAGAAATCAGAAGTCGGGATTCAGAAGTTAGAAGTTAGAATTCTGAAGCCGAAAGTAATTGATGGTTTTGTGTTTTGGACAATCCAAAATCCAAAATCCAAAATCCAAAATCATTATGCGTTGCCCGTTTTGCACACATTTGGAAGATAAAGTCGTTGATTCGCGCGAATCGAAGGAAGGCGATTCGATTCGGCGGCGGCGTGAATGTATCGAATGCGGCAGGCGTTTTACCTCCTATGAAAGGATTGACGAAATTCCCTATCTGGTCGTCAAAAAAGACGGCAAGCGCGAAGCCTTTGACCGCAACAAAATTATGGCTGGACTTCTCCGCGCCTGCGAAAAACGTCCGATTTCTGCTTCGCAACTCGAATCAATTGTTGATTCGGTTGAAAAATTTGTTCAGGAATCATCCGACCGCGAACGTCCGACGAGCGACGTCGGCAAAATCATAATGCGCCGCTTGAAAGAACTCGACAAAGTGGCGTATGTCCGTTTTGCTTCGGTTTATTTAGAGTTTGAAGATGTTTCCGAGTTTATGACCGAATTAAAATACTTAGTGCGGACGAGAGACAAATCACTTAAAAGAAAACCCAGAAAAACTAAGAAATAAAAAAGTAAAAAGGCAAAAGTAAAATCTAAGAATCGGCAACGAATCTTGTTTTTAAGATACTTACCCCTGTCTTCTCCATTTTATTCTTTAACCTTTGCCTTTTTACTCGATTTCTTCGAGCGGAAAAAATATCAAATGAACGAACTTATGCGGCATCGGAATCGTCATCTGAAGCAGCCGTCCGCATTTGACCGGATGACACGGGTTAAAATCCGCGCCCAAGGCGGACAAATCATTGAGGCGCGCAACTTCCTTCCAGGAGAAGCTTTCGTTGACGTGTGACTCGAATCGAATTGGCAGGCTCAGATTTAGTCTCTGGATGCGACGGTTGTTATTTTCTTTAGCGTGTGTCGGAGTCATAAGTTGAATTTTCCGAGATTGTAATCGGGCTAAAAACATTAAAAAATTGATGAACTGAAACGGACGGGAATTTGTTGTCTTTTGAACGACTTAGGGGCAATTTCCAAAGTTGCTTAACAGGTTTTTTACCTGTATAATAATACGATTGAATCGTGTGAATGTCCAGATTTTATTTATGTTCACGCCTCTTTACAAGGGAAAAATACACACTTAATTATTAAGCAGAAAAATTTAGCAGATAAGGAAGATAAATGGATATAATTTCAGAACGAAATCAGGTCAATATCGAAGACGAGATGCGGCGTTCGTATCTCGATTATGCAATGTCGGTCATCAT
>DATLXD010000153.1:0-4049 GCA_035575965.1 Pyrinomonadaceae bacterium
AGCAATCTGTCAGATGAGATTTGCGGAGTCAAATCGTCCAAATTTAAGCGAATCATTCCGCCCGCATCGGAAAAAGCCTCCATTGTCGAGCGTTTTTGTTCGCGCAGATAAAAGAAAAGAAAGCCGACCGCAATACCCGCCACTATTGCCAATCCGAGTCCCGACAAAATCATCAAAAGTGTCGAAACAAAAAGGTCGGAAGTATCCTGGATAAAAGCACGTTCCGCACGCCTCAGCAAAAATGGATTTGTTCCGAGCCACTGTATTGTTTTTTCATATTTAACCTTGTCAAGCAGAACATTTGCCGATGCTTCGTCCGGCGCGTCAAATACAAAAGCGTTGTAATTTCCGATGCGGCGATAGATGAAAGGCGAGTTTTGTCCGCTTTCGGCGAGAAATTGTTTGACTTTATAGTCCGTCTCAACCGAAACCTGTGGCGTAGCGGATTCGACAATAAGAAGTTTCCCCTGATTGTAAGGCGCGGTTACGGCTTCCGTTCCGGCGACGAAATCAATCGAACTGAAAACCGGACGCTCTCCGAGTGCTTGACGCAAATCGTCGACGTTGTTCGCATAAGTTGCACGATTTCGGACATTTTCCCAATCAGGCAAATGCTTGAGCAGAACGGGCAAACCGTCGTCGTCCGAAACTTCTTGGCTTTTCATCTGCTGAAGAGTTTTTTCCTGCGCAAACATACCGCAAGTCAACAGTAAAACAACGTAGATTGAGAACAAAGATTTTATCAGCCAAACCTTTTTCATAATTACAAACTCTCCGCTTGAAATTTTCCCGAATAATTCTTCGATACAATAATAGCATCGGTTAAAAATTGTCGGCAAACAAGTAAAATTAAGTAATGTTTCGATACAAACCATAAACCGTGTATCAGATGCGCCTCTTAATATACGTTTTCGTTTAAATCCGAACTTGGATGAGCGGCGAATATAAAAGTATGTCTGAGAACCTGGAACAAAATGGCTTCGATAGCGTGAAATATCTTATGAATGTTATCAGAACAACTTGTGGCACACTAATTGTAATACAAACAAGCGTAGGGGGAATTTGAAAATGACAACGACAACTGAAACACTAAGTTATCCTATTTGGCAAGATACAGAGCAAGAGAAAACTGATAAGAAGGAATTTATCAAAGCGAAACAGACAACCAACGTAAGTTCAGCTAAGGATTTTGAACTCACGCAGGCAGCTGCCGCTGGAAATATAGTGGCGTTTGAGGAAATTTACCAGCGTCACCATCGTAGGGTTTATTCGATTTGTCTGCGGATGCTGCAAAATGCCACCGAAGCTGAAGATTTGACGCAAGACGTTTTTATACAGCTTTATCGGAAAATCGGAAGTTTTCGCGGCGACTCGGCTTTTACGACTTGGCTGCATCGCTTAACGGTCAATCAAGTGTTGATGCACTTTCGCAAACGCAATGTCAAGTTTGAAAAGACCACCGAAGAAGGTGAAACGCCGGTTCAAGTCGTCGGCGGCACGGAAAATCCGCGAAAGATGCCGGTAGTTGATAAAATCGCTATCGAAAATGCGATTGCCCAACTGCCGAACGGTTACAGAAATGTGTTTGTTCTGCACGATGTTGAAGGTTACGAACACGAAGAAGTCGCAAAAATTCTCGGCTGTTCGGTTGGCACGTCAAAATCGCAACTGCACAAAGCCCGTTTGAAACTGCGGAAATTGCTTCAAAAGAAAGCACCGCCAAGATTATTCGGCATTTAATAACTTATAAAACTTAATAACTCGAAACGGCTTCTCAGAAATGAGAAGCCGTTCCGTTTTTCTGAAAGATATAATCAATCTTCTTCAAATTCATCTCTAAAGAATTTCAGCCAAGTTTTATCGTCGTCTTGGAAGGTTTCACCGATTTCGCCCAAAAGTCTCCCAAAAGGACAAAACCAAGTGAGAGATTTCCGGGAATCGGTTCAAACGGCAGGAAATTCATTTCAAACCACACGCTTGCCACCGAAAAAATACAATATTGCTTCCGTCAAAACTTCGAGCTATCAAAACCTCATCTGCGATTGAATTATAAAAGTACGCCAATAGAACGAACGGAACGCATAAAATTATCCAATTATCCTGAATGCATTTTTCAATGCCAAACTTCTTGTATTCTGATGTTTCTACGCTCTAATTCCGCGACAAAGTTCTCCGCATTAATCGCTTTTTCCTGTGGAGTCGCACCGCGCATTTTCACGTCGCCACGCGCCGTCATTTGCGCGATAATCGAAGCGGGAAAAGCAGTTGTTCGCATCATCGCGCTCAAGTTTGTTTGCTCGTCGAATTTATCGACAATATCGTAGCGCAAATGTTTCTGTTCACCATTTATCGTGCCGACAAATTCGAGCCGAATCAAAACATAATCAGGCTCGTCGGCGGGAAGATTTTTTTGCAGAAGCTCGCCTAAAACTTTGCGCGGCTTGATTTTAACGTAATCGGCAACTATTTCTTCGCTCGAACACAACCCCAAATCAATCATCATTTTAAATTTTTCGCAATGTCCGGCGTAGCGAATTGTTTTGTAATCCAATTCTTTGATTTTTCCCAAAAATGTTTCGGGCAAAGTCGAAGTTCCGCCCGAAGTTTGAAATGCTTCAAGCGCGGGAAAACCTTCAAACTCAAGACTTTCAAGTTCGGTCATTGATTCGACTTCTTTTATTTCGCCGTTGCGAATGACACGCGCTTTTTCGATGTATTCATTTATCAAACCTTCGACTGAAAAAACGAGTTGATAATTTAATGGCGGCTTTGGATTTTGCGGTAGACCGCCGACGCGAATGTGAATTTTCTCGGTTTCGTCAAAGCGGTTCGCGCCGTACATCGCCAGAATCGAGACCATTCCGGGCGCGAGTCCGCAGTCGGGAATAATATTTATATTTGCCTTCCTTGCTTCTTCGTCAAGCGCAAGTTGTTCGTCTACAACATAATTATTTCCGCCCAAATCGCAAAAATTCGTTTTGGTTTCAATCGCAGCTTTTGAAAGTTCGAGATTATACCAGTAATTTACACAGGAAATTGCCGCTTCGTGTCGGCACATTACTGCCGCGCACTTTTCATAATCCGAAACATCCAATTGAATCGCCGAAACTTTAGCACTTTTTACGTTTTCGGCAACTATTTGCGCCTTTTCAAAATCGGCGTCGGCGACCGTGACGGCTTCGACTTCCGAAGAATTACGTGCCAAATCGAAAACCGCGCCGTGTCCCATTCGCCCCGCACCGAGAACAAGAATTTTCATATCAAAAGTGAGCATTAAAGGTGAGCAGTTTTCTGACAACTGACCACCGACTGCTATCTAATTACCAATTCTCAAATTCTTCAGGCTTTTGCGCGGCGACGGTTTTAGCCGCATAAGCCCAAACTTTTTTCTTCCAAAGCCGCAGCGAATCGGTAAGCTGAAATGCCACCTACGGATGCGCGGCGTTGCGTTCGAGTCGAATGACTTACGCCGTGGTGACTACGTCCCTCATCGGCATTCTCCCATGACGGTCAAACTCACCTTGCCGCCGACAGGCGGAAGCACACGCGGCAAGAAGACTAAAGATCCCTGCAGTCCGACATTTTCCGTCAAACCGTTTTGGTTACTTCCCGCTCGTTTTCATCTTTCAACTTCACACGAACCGGAAAGGAAATGTTAAAAAGTGAACCTCTGCGGTGTTCTTGCATAAAAAGTTGTTCTCCCTGCTGGATTTTTTGAAACGATTGCAATATACTTTATTTATCCGAATCAAGTCTAATCCTGAAATGAATTTACAAGCGTTTGCCTTCTGACGGCTTTACCTGTTTCATTTTGACGACTTTTTATCGAATGGGAACCCGTGTTAAAGGATGTTATACCTTAGCCGGTTTTGAAAACTCTTCGCGGAACAATCCGCGTCCGTCTGTTTAATCAACTACAAAATTAACTTTCCATTAGTAGATTTTACGAAAAGCAAAAATAAATTTTAGCTGTTTTTGCCGTGATTAAACTGAACAAACAAACTAACAATAAGGAGCAATTGAATGATAAGTAATTTAGCTAGAGGAAG
>DATLXD010000154.1:0-8688 GCA_035575965.1 Pyrinomonadaceae bacterium
GCGGATGTCGCCATCGTTTATTTGCCCGAAGAACAGTCGGACGCGGAAGAAACCGCCAAACACATCGAAAATGAAAATCGGCGATGTTTGCTGATTTCCGGCGATGTAAAAAAAGCGGATTTTTGCCGCAAAGCAGCCGAGAAAACCATCAAGGAATTCAGCAAACTAGATATTTTGGTTAATAACGCCGCTTTTCAGCAACATCAAAAATCGCTTGAAGACGTTTCCGATGCCCAATGGGAAAAAACCTTCCAAACAAACATTTTCGGATATTTTTATATGGCAAAAGCCGCGCTCAAACATTTAAAAAAAGGCGGCGCGATTATCAATACAGGCTCGATTACGGGTCTGGAAGGCAGCAAGGATTTGCTCGATTATTCTTCAACCAAAGGCGCGATTCACGCCTTTACAAAATCACTGGCGCAGAACTTGGTCGAAAAAGGAATTCGTGTGAACTGCGTCGCGCCGGGACCGGTTTGGACACCGCTTAACGTCGCTGATAAACCCGCGAAGAAAGTCGCCGAGTTCGGTGCGGATACGCCGATGAAACGTCCCGCGCAACCCGAAGAAATTGCGCCTGCATATGTTTTCTTTGCTTCAAACGCCGATTCGAGCTACATCACAGGCGAAGTTTTAACGCTTCTCGGCGGTGAAACGGCGGCGGGTTAATTCAATTAAAAATGTAAAATGTAAAATGTAAAATCAATTTATAGATCTACATTTTACATTTTCAATTTTTAATTTTTTATGAATGGCGCAATTAACATTTTGCCTAATGTAACTTCATTTTCTTTTCTGTAATTCTCTATTCCAATTGTAATTTTTTCTTGCGGCACATCGTCCCGAAAAGTTTTGTGCAGAAAATCCCACACGGTTAAACCGCTTGACCAGTTTGAATCCATTTCGTTTTGCCTTGTCGAATGATGAATGCCGTGCAAACGCGGCGTAACGATTATTTGCTGCAGCTTTTCTTCAAATTGTTTAGGTAAACGCATGTTTGAATGATGAAACAAAATGCTCAAGAAAAGCAGTGATTGCCAAATGTTTAATGCTTTTGGTGAAACACCGATTAACAAAACTTGTCCGGCGCGAAACAAAACCGAGATGGTTATTTCGCCGAAGTGAAAACGAATCGCGGTTGAAGCAGTTAAATCCAAATCGGCGTGGTGAATTCGGTGAAAACGCCACAAAAACGATATTTTGTGCGTTAAGACGTGCCAGAGATAAAGCGTGTAATCGAGCAGAAGGACGGCGAAAATCATTTCTAAAAACTTCGGCAATCGTAAAATTTTCAACAGTCCAAAATTTTTATCTTCGACAAATCCAGTCAATTTATCTGTTGTGGGTTTTTCAAAAAAATTTATCGCTAAACCTGCCGCCGAAGCTATCGCTAAATTCCTAATCGTGCTGATTTCCTTTTGCTCGATTTGTCGGCGCAGAGGCTGCTTTCGCTCAAAAGCATAAAGCACGACGAATGTTCCGATTGATAAAATTCCGCTCAACCATTTCATAAAAATTACAAATACAAAATTTTGTGTTCTTCTTCATCGGTTTTGATTGCTTCATAAATCCAATCAATAAAATTCGTGCCGAAAAGATTCAAGAAAACCGTGACATTCAGCGTCCGTTCCTGCAAAGCGTTGTTCGGCAGCAAAGCGGTGAATAAATTTTCAATCCGCTGCCGGAGGATTTCGTTTTTTCGGATTTCAGCCAGATGATATTTTTTTCGCAACGCGCCGATGTGCCAGATGATTTTTTTTCCTCGATTGGCTAAATTCGCCGACAGCGTCGGCTCGATTTTGGTTAAACTTTCGTCCAGACGATTCAGTTGCGCATTGACGATTTCTTCAACTTCGGCGAATGTTTCAGCCGTTTCGTTCGCAATGAATTTTTCGACAATCTCCGCGAGAATTTTCTCTTCTCCTGCAAACAGCTTTGAAAATTCAAGCGCGTATTTTTCGAGCGTTCGAGCATATTTTCTTTGAACGACGGTAAAGCTCGCGCGATGTCGAATCGGCGTTGCGGGACGATTTAGAATTTTATAGATTGCCGAGTTTTGAGCAAAGTAGGCAATCTCCGCCGCGCCTCCGAAATACGCGAGCGTCGGAAGGAGATAATCCTGCACGACAGGGCGGAGCAGTGCGTTCGGACTTAAATTATGCGGCGTGTTTCGGGCAATCTCGATAAGTTCCGCTTTATCAAATTTCACTTTTGAATTTTGAATCTTGAATTTTGAATTTTCTAAATCTCGTCGCAAGGCTAGACGTTTTCCGCTCTCGTCCTGAAAGAAAAACGAAAAGGAATTTTCCGCGACTAAAATTTGCGCCTTGTAATTGTCCTCTCTAAGTTCTTCATTTTTCTCTAAAAGCGCGGAAATGATTTCGTCTGATTTTTCAACCGTTTCGACAAAAATAGGCGCACAAAGTTTTTTTAATTTTTCATTCAAAGGCGAGAGAAAAATTAAGCCGTATCGGGAGAAAATTTTGGTTAAAAATTTGGCAAAAGCCGTGCTGTACGTTTCATTTTTTCGATACGTTTGATTCAATAAACTTTTCGTCTCGCCGCTGAATTCGGAGTGCGGAAGGCTTTCAAACAAATCTTCAATCGTTTGATTTATCGTTTCATCGAGTTTCACCAAACCGACGGGCAGACTTTCCAGATAATTTTCGGGCGTGTTTTCAAGCTTCGCCAACTTCCCTTCGCGGTCAATGACAAAAGTTTTTTTCACTTCGTCAAAATCGTGGTCTTCTTCGGCAATCCAAAAAACGGGAACGGCTTTGATGTTTTGTCCGCGTAAATCTTCGGCAAGTCTGACAGCGGAAAGTGCTTTGTAAATCGTGTAAAGTTCGCCGGAAAAAAGTCCGGCTTGCTGTCCCGTAACAATTGCGACGCTGGTTTCGTCGCGCAAAAGTTTGATGTTTTCAAAGGTTTTTTCACCTGCGTCGAAGAATTTGTTAGTTTCTTCCAGAACATCGCAAAGCTCCCGGCGATTGGTTTTATAATTTGCTAAAACCTTTTCGGCGTAATCAATTAAATTTGTATGTTTTTCTGGATAGAATTTATTTAAATCGGCTGAGTTTGCTTGAAAATCCAAAAAAAGTTTTGACTGATGCGGGATTTCACCAAAAGAAATTGTTTTGTGTTGCAACGAATTTTTCCCGGAAAGACAAGCAGATTCTTGATTCATTAAGGAATTATAAGTTTCTATTTCCAAACTGCCAACTAAAAAAGGCAACCCCTTTGCAAAAAGGTCGCCTTTAATTTTAATTGTAGATTAGGTTTTAGTTACCTGAAGCGGCAACTCGCGGGCGAGTTTTATTTTCGATTGTTTCCGGTTTTTCAACCGCCGCCGATTTTACCGCGCGGTCAATGCGATAAACACCTGATGAATGCGTTCCGGCAAAAATGCGGTTTGAATCGTCCGGGTCAAAAGCCATTGACCAAACGCGGCGGCTTGCCAGCTTCATACCTTTTGAATCAATTCGTTTCCAATTCCAGCCCGCATCATCTGAAAAATAAATGCCGCCGTCGGCTTCTAATGCGCTTGAAGTATAAATTTCATCGGGGTTGTGCGGGTTAATCAGAATACTTGTGTAATTGCCGAGCGGAAGATTTCCGCCGCGTCTGGTCCAAGTCTTTCCGCCATCACGACTCGCGTAAAATGTCTGCGATGTGCCGATATACATATTTTCGGGTTGTTTTGCGCTTATTGCAATCGAGCTGATTGGCACGCCATCCGGCGCACCGCCAACTTTTTGCCACGTCGCGCCGTTATCGCGCGAAACAATCACGCCGGAGACAGCCGTTCCGACCCAAACCATTTCCGGCTGAAGCGGCGAAGAATAAACGACAAAAATATTTTCATCAATGCCCACGCCGAATGAAATTTTTTCCCAACCTTTTGCAATGTCGTAAGTGCGATATAAACCTTTGTCAGTTCCCGCAAAAATGCCGTTTTTTCCGTCTTGGGTCTGCGCCAAAACTTTTACTTTTTCGGTTAAGACGGGTAAACGTCCGGGAACAGCCGGCGCGATTTCAACCGGCGGAGCAATAATTGGCTTTGGAGCTATAACAGTTTTCGCAGCGGTTGTTTTCGATTTTGTCGTTTTACGCGCGGTTCTTTTACGCGGAATTGTTTTCTTCTTGACCGGCGCGGGCGGCTTCGGCGCGGTAACTTGCTCCCAAGAATTTCCGCGATCGAGCGAGCGAAACAAACCGATATTTGTCCCCAAATAAATCATATTCAGATCAGTGCGGTCTTGCATCAAGGCAAACGGCGAAACACGACCGACATCCAGATTTTTAGCTTGCTGCCAGGTCGTTCCGGCGTTATTACTAACGAAAACGAAGCCGCCGCTGCTTGCCGTATTCTGCGTTGTCGCGTAGAGTCGGTTCGAGTCTTCGGCATCGGTGGTTATCGAATAAGTAAAACGGCTGGTGAAATTTTCGTTGGTCGGCGTGAAATTTTTGCCGCCGTCATTGGAAACCATCACGCCGTAATTATTCGTTCCGATAAAAACTCTGTCCGGCTCGTCCGCGTGGACGGCAATCGAGTTGATTTCCAAATCTCTCTGCGTCGTTAAAGCCCAGCTTTTTCCGCCGTCGGAAGTCATCCAAAAGCCTTCGGTAGTCGCGGCAAAGACGGTTTTCGGTCTGGAAGGATGCTGCAAAATGTCGCGTGTGCGGCGCGACTGCGCGGGAATTCCTTGAATTTTCTCCCATTTTTCGCCCTTGTTAAATGATTCGTAAATACCGCTGCACGCCGAGGCAACAACGTGGTCGGGATTTTTTTGGTCAATAGTTATGGCAAAAACATCCGAATCGTCAATCATTCCGTTTTTGATAAGCCGCCAGCTTTTTCCGCTGTCAGTTGTTTTATAAGCACGCCACCAAGTTCCGGCATAAACTGTGTCGGCATTTCGCGGGTCAATCGCCAGTGAACCAATGTTGACGGGCATCGTGTCGGAAGGTATTTTTTCCCAGTCGTCGCCTGAACTTTTTGACACCCACACGCCGTTGATTGTTCCAACCATCAAAACATCCGGGTCAGAGATTGACTGCACCATTGAATGAATTGACTCTTTCCTCAATTCTTTGGCTTCCTTCCAAGTCAAGCCGCCGTCGGTGGTTTTAAAAAATCCACCCGGTTCTTTATGACGATGACCCGAAGTATAAATAATTTTTGAATCGCGCGAGTCAACAAACAATTGGTCGAGAACCAGCTGCGGACGGTTGAGATTGACGAGCAAATGCCAACTCGTTCCACCGTCGGCAGAAGTGTGAATCTGTCCGTCGAGCGTGCTGACATAAAGACGGTCTTTGTCCTTCGGGTCGACGGCAACCACGCGAACATCGCCGCCGCTCGGTCCGACCACTTTCCAATCGCCGAATTTCGGGGATTCTGCGGGATTTTCATTAGCAAACAACAAACCGGCACTAAACAAGCACAGCAGAAACAACGCGACTGCCGAATTTAATTTGGAATTGATTATTTGTTTGGCTTTAGCATTCATAATTTTAATTTCTTAACCGTTTGAAGTGAAGGATTTTGACTTTTGCAATATGAGTGCAAATCGTTCGTTCAAGCTATTCAGATGATAGTATTGCCGTTGATTGTTGTATTCAAAAAGATAAATTTTGCGGTAACTAAATAATTAGAAGGTATTGTGCCGTAGCGTTTCTCAAGCAGTTTTAATATTACACAAAACAACAAATAACTCAAATTTTTTTCAACTACAAAGCAAAAGCGAGTAAGATTTTCATACCTCGAAATCTTACTCGCTTTGGAAAGTTCACATCTTAGCAAAGATGTAAATCGTTAAGTTTATGGAGTTGGCTGTTCAGCACCCGGCGGAACGCGGATAAGCCTTGTTCTAATCGTCGGTTCTTCAGCACCTCTTTCAAATCTAATACGGCTCGCATCAAAGTTACGGAATCTGATGTGATTTCTGATAAGAGTTTCGCGTCTGGCGACATTTCTTGCAGAACCGTAGTTGATAATAACGCCTTGGTCATTCGGATTGTTTTGCAATTCGACAAAGAAACTGTCAAGTCTGTTGCGAACATCGTCATTTGACAAAGGTCCAAACTCATCAACTTGAACAAATATGATTGGAGCAGAGATACTACCAATTCCGGTAACAGTTCTTGCACATTCGGGACAATCGCCGGTGGTATTGAGCGTTGCCGTTACGTTCCCGGTCGTCGTTGCCGTAGTTTGAACCGTAATGGTATTCGTTCCCTGACCACTAATGATTTCACCGTTATCAACCGACCAGTTATACGTAGCGACGTTGCCTCCGCTGACATTAGCTGTAAATGTCATAGTCTCGCCCGCTTTAATTAACCCTGACGGACCTGTTATAGAAACATCAGCACATACGCAACGCGGCGGTTCTACACAATCGCAAGTTCTGACAGTGATTGTTCTGGTTTGAGTTTGACCGCAAACCCCGCAGCCATCGTCAACGCCTGCCGTAATCGTGTAAGTTCCGGGAGCAGCACCTGTCAAATCCCAAGAAACATTCGCACCTGTTCCGACAATGCGTCCGCCCGAAACCGTGTAGTTATAAGTAAGCACATCGTTTTCCGGGTCAACTGCCGTTGTCGTAACTTGAGTGGTCATATTGTCGCTGCAAACCACACCTTCTCTCGGAACTTGTCCCGAGGGACACGGAGCGATAACTTCCGTTTGGCTAAGCGTAAGATTTGTTACGTTTGCAAATTGGTTTGGAACTTGAAGCGGTCTTCTTGCATTACGACGACCAGCGGTAACTTGGAAAATAAATCCGTGCGGATCGCTGGATGTTCTGAATCCCGGAGGGACACCGCTAAAAGTATTACTAGTATTTCTAGCAGGATTGCCGGTAACGATAGTTCTGGTAGTAAACCTGTCATCGCCAAAACTGTCTCTGTCTTGTTGATTAAAGTGATGACGATACGCGCCGCCAATGCTTATATAACGAGCCGGATAGAATCGCGCACCGGCAAGACCTTCTAAAGGACTGTTTTCAAAAGCATTTGGAGTGCGCCCGCCGACATACTGCGTCGAGCGAAACTCAAGAATCGGTTGAAAAAACCTATTAACCGGAAAATCTACTCCGATACCGGCGATAACTTCATCGCCTCTATCCAATAAAACAGCATCCTCGTTACCGCTGAATTCACCTTTTATGCTGCTGTTGTAGATATAGCCGATGTTTGCCGAAACATTTAAGTATCTACGCAGACGCGCATCGCCAAATAACACCAAACCGATGTCTCCGCGATTGTCGCTAAATGGATTGAAACCGCCGGCGCCGGCACTTGCTCCGCGCTGAAGCTGATTAAACCCGCTTTGGTCGGCTTTATTACCGTAAAAACGATAAAACGGAATGATACCGATTCCATACGGATTTTCCGGACCCGTAAACCGGAACTTACCTCCGACGGTAAATGTATTAAAAGAAGATGTACCGTAGATTCTGTTAATAAACGGAGCATCCGGCAAATAGCTTGGAGCGATTGTAAAAACCGTCGGAACAACCACCGGATTATTTGGATTGCTTACTACCACATTAGCAGTTTGCAGAACAACTCCCGGCAGGATGCTGCCGAATGGAGAACCGAGTCCTGGAAAAGTGCTCGCCGATGTGTTGCCGAAGAACCCACTATTGCCGCCGGTCGGCGTGCCGATAGTTCCGGCAGTACCAGCCGAACCGCCAACAAACGGAAACTGAATGAATCCGCCCGTTGGCGGACGGAAAACAGCCCGACCGGCTAATGCTCCGGTTCCGGCGACTATCGCCCCCGGCGTAACAAATCGTCCGTTAATGTTTAACCGTGAATTCGGAAAAGCAAAACTCGAAAGATTTCCCGGTGAATTGACCTTTATACCGCGGTAAGCATCCGTATTGAAGAACAACTCTAAACGGTCGCTCAAGCCAATCTGGAAGCTAATCGGTATTTCCGAGATGTCAACATCACCCGGGTCGCGGTCATAATTGCTATAAGCCGCGCTAAAAGTGAACTCACCTCTTCTCAAAGTTTGTCCATCATAAATTGTAAAAAGACCTGTCGGACCTCCCGGAGGACCACCTGTTCCAACAGTTGGCGCCGTATTTCGGTCATCGTCCACGGGTCTTAAAGTTTGGGCTGACATTGAGACAATCAATGTCAACATGGTAAGCGCAATAATAAACGCTTTATTAGCGAGTTTCATATATTCCTCCGCCGAAAATAGTTTTAAAAATTCAAAATTAATTGTAACTAATTGTAACTGAAAAAGACCGCACGAATGCTCTTATCTTTTTCAAGCTACACAATTATTGCATACACTAAAAAACTTTCAAACACAAAAATTGAAATTTTTTAATATAACCAATATACACTAAGCTCAAAGTCGTAAATTTTACACGAGCGAGAAGGCTAAAAGTCAATAAAATCTTTATGGACTGTTACAGCCTCGTAGAACATTACTGTATATTTACTGTAATTGCAAGTGTTTTAAATATTTATTGTAATTGCAAGTGTTTTAAACAAATTAAGCAATTTTTGTTACGCTTTTTGCTAGGCATAAATACCGCGCATTTTAGTATCGAACGCTACGCGGTCAATCGCCAGCATATATGCGGCGGTGCGCGTGTCGACGTTGTGCAGTTCCGCTAAGTTGCTTAATTCGATAAAGCTCGCTACCATTTTTTCTTCCAA
>DATLXD010000155.1:0-3823 GCA_035575965.1 Pyrinomonadaceae bacterium
CGGAATGGACGTTTTAGCCGTGCGCGAAGCAGCTCTAAGAGCAATCGAACGCGCCAGAAAAGACGGCTCGCCGACGCTTCTCGAAATTCGCTGCTACCGTTTTATGGGACATTCGATGTCAGACCCGGGAAAATATCGCACGACCGAAGAAATCAAAAAAAATCAGGAACGCGACCCGATTTTCCTTTTTCGCCAAAGTTTGACCGAAGCGAAGGTTATTTCAGACAAAGATTACGAAGAAATCGAAAATCGCGCGAAGGAAGCAACTGAAAAGGCTGTGCAATTTGCGGAAGAAAGTCCTTTGCCGGATGCGAAAGAATTGTTTACTGACGTTTATGCTTAATTGAAATGCCTTGTATCAGCCAATTTTTCGGCATCGTGATTTATATGTATTACAACGACCACGCGCCGCCGCATTTTCACGCCGAATATGGCGGAAGTGAAGCGTTGTGTGAAATTGAAACTTTAAAAATTTACGCGGGGAAGTTGCCGCGTCGGGTGCATAATTTGGTTATCGAATGGGCTGATTTGCATCGTGCGGATTTGTCAGCCGATTGGGAAAGAGCCAGACAAGGCGAACCGCTAGTGAATATCAAACCACTTGTTTAATTATGAAATTAGTCAGAATCCAATCAGTCAAACCGCTTAGAGATTTTGTCGTTTCGATAAAATTTACCGACGGCACAAGCCGCGAAATTGACCTTGAGCCTCTTTTGCGCGGAAAAGTTTTTGAATCTTTACGAAATAATCCAGAGCTTTTTCGAGCGATGAAAGTTGATGAGCGAATGAGAACAATCGTCTGGGAAAACGGCGCGGATATTGACCCGGATGTTTTGTATCACAATTTGAAACCGGCTTGGGCGGAAGAAAAAGGATTGGAATTAACAAAATAAAATATGACAGTATTAACTATTCGCAACTTTTTTTTTGCGATTCTTATATCTGCTTCGTTGGTTTGCTCTTCATTTGCTCAAAAATCCGTCGGGAAAGTTAAAGGAGTAATTATTGACCAAACTGATGCAAGATTTGCTCGTGCCAGAGTTTTAATTGAAAGCAAAAAGTTAAAGAAGAAATTTATTGCTAATGATGCTGGGGAATATGAGGTTGAACTGCCAATTGGTATTTACAAAATATCGGCTGAAGTAGATGGCTGTTATCAGTCAAAGAAAAAAAGGTTTCGCCTAAAGCTGAATCAAACAGTTCAATTTAACTTTACTCTGACTTGCATTAGAAATGATATTGACCGTCCATAGATTGCAAGTTTTTGAAAATTTATTATGGCTATTTTGACAATCCGCGATGCGCTGAATCAAGCGTTGCGCGAAGAAATTATCAGGGACGAAAACGTCTTCATAATGGGCGAAGAAGTTGCCGAATATGACGGCGCGTATAAAGTTACGCGCGGGCTTTGGAAGGAATTCGGCGACAAGCGCGTTGTGGATACACCGATTACCGAACTTGGTTTCGCGGCAGTCGGTGTCGGAGCGGCAATGGCTGGCTTGCGCCCCGTAATTGAGTTTATGACGTGGAATTTTTCGATTCTCGCGGCTGACCAAATTATCAATCACGCAGCGAAAATGCTTTATATGTCGGGCGGACAATTTAAAGTTCCGATTGTCTTTCGCGGTCCGAATGGTTCGGCTTATCAAGTTTCTTCGCAGCACTCGCAAGCACTTGAAGCGTTTTACGCAAATTTTCCCGGACTTAAAGTCGTGATGCCGTCAACGCCCGCCGATGCAAAAGGTTTATTAAAATCTGCAATCCGCGACGACAATCCGGTTGTCTTTCTCGAACAGGAAAGAATGTACGGCATCAAAGGTGAAGTTCCTGAAGACGACGATTTTACGATTCCTTTGGGCGTGGCTGATGTCAAACGCGAAGGAACTCATTGCACTATCGTCGCGCGTTCGATGACCGTTCCGCTGGCGATGCAAGCCGCCGAGCAAATGCAAAAAGATTTTGATGTTTCGGTCGAGGTCATTGACCCGCGCACGATAAAACCGCTCGATATTGAAACGATAATCAACTCGGTTAAAAAGACGAATCGGCTGGTAATTGTCGAAGAATCGCACGCTTTTGCATCAGTCGGTGCGGAAATCTCGCACCAGGTTATGGAACGCGCTTTTGATTATTTGGACGCGCCGGTAAAACGAATTTCAACTGCGGAAGCACCAATGCCTTATGCGAAAAATCTGGAAGAACTCGCGCTGCCGGACATTCCGAAAATCATCCGAGCAGTCAAGGAAGTTTGTTATTTGTAAATGCAAGAAATTCAAAGTCAATTGAAAGAACTGATTCTTGATGAAGATTTTACGAATTTACAAAATCTCGCAAGCGAAGAAGTTAATTTAATGGAAATTTTAGGAATTGCACACAGAGTGTTGCAACATTCTAATTTTCTGGCTTGGCTTTTCAATCCAAATGAATCTCATAATCTCGGCGATTTTGCGATAAAAGAATTTATAAAACTTTACTATCGGGAAAATCAGTTTCAAGATTTGGGTTTGCAGACAAAACTTTCCGTTTTTGATTTTGTTCATCTTGATTTTGACGATTTGGAGATTAAGCGCGAACACAAAAACATTGATTTGATTTTGCTTTCAAAAAAGAATGAATTTTGTATTGTCATCGAAAATAAAATTTATTCAACTGAAGGCAAAGGACAATTAGAAAAGTATCGAAGTTGGATTGAAAATGAATATCCAAATTTTAAGTATAAAATCTACATTTTTCTATCGCTCTTTGAACAAGATATTTCAGAAGAAGAACAAGACTATTATCTTCAGCTAGATTATACGCATATCGTTAAGTTGATTGAACCGATTATTCAAACTGGAAACCTAGCCGACAAGACCAAATTTGTGTTTGAACAATACTTGCAAACATTAAAATCAATGCTTAATCAAAATGAAGAAATTGAATTGATTGCTCAGAATCTTTATAGAAAATATAAATCTGCTTTTGATTTGGTTTTTAAATATGCAGAGCCAAGCAATAGCGGCTTAACAAAAAACATTCTGGAAAATTTGATAAAAAATGAGTCAAAAATTAGACGTTTTGGGAACTCTAAATATACATTTCAGCCAAACTTTCTTTATGAGTTGCTTCCAGTATTAAAAGCGAACGGAATAATTACGGAAGATGATGATTTATTGCGAAACGAAATTTTCTTTTTTGAATTCAAAGTTCCTAAAGATAAAATCGTATTTGAATTCAGAATCGGGCGCGGAAACAAAACTTCAAGGGAAAATGTTTATGCGATGTTTATGAAACACAGAGATGTGTTTCCAAATGTTGGCAAAAAAGGCTTAAGTCCCCAATGGCATTTAGCGTTTCAGAAGTCTATTGTTTCCAGCGATGAATTTAATCGTTCACTTGAGGACGAAAACTTTAATATAAATCAACTAATTGAAAAGCGTTTCAGAGAACTGATTGATAATGATTTAGTTAAGATTGAAAAGGTTTTTAGAGAAGAATTAGGGGCATAAACTGTCCTTAAAATAAAACTTATGGCGAACAAAATTTTAATGCCCAAACTTTCTCCGACGATGGAAGAAGGACAAATCGCCCGTTGGGTGAAAAACGAAGGCGACGCGATTGAAGCCAACGAAACGATTGCCGAAGTCGATACCGACAAGGCGACAATGGAAATGACTTCGCTCGAAGCCGGAACGCTTTTGAAAATCATCGTTCCCGGCGGTGAAAATGCCAAACTCGGTCAAACCATCGGGATTATCGGCGAAAAAGGTGAAGATTTTTCCGCGCTTCTCGACGGCGCGGCTTCTAATGGCGCGTCAACCAACGGTGCGGGAAAAATCGAAAC
>DATLXD010000156.1:0-6616 GCA_035575965.1 Pyrinomonadaceae bacterium
TTCGCGCTTTTGAGTTTTTCGTGTCAGAACGCGCAGACATCGCAGACTCAAACGACAGCTAATCAGGAACCGGTTAGCGCGCGAACGCCGAGCGATGCTTTCAAATCGCTTTACGCGGCGGTCAAAGCCAAGGACAACGCGAAAATCCAGCAATTGATGTCGAGTAATACGCTGACTTTCGCCGGATTTGCCATCGAGCAACAGAAGCAATCGCTGGAAAAGGTTCTTGAAAACGGATTGACCGCGACGACCTTTGCGAGCAGCCTGCCTGAAATCCGTGACGAGCGCGTCAACGGCAATTTCGGCGCGGTCGAAGTTTTCAGTCAAAAGGATAATCGCTGGGAAGATTTGCCGTTCGTTTTGGAAGACGGAAGCTGGAAACTCGCCGTCGGTGACTCTTTCAAAGGAACTTACAAATCGCCGGGCAAAGGACAAGCGCAGATTGAAATGGAAACGAATAATCCGATGGGTGGCGATATGATTCCATCTGAAACAAACACGAACGGCAAATTTCCGCGAGTTAAAAACGGCGATGTCGAAACGGTTGAAGTTCCGTTTAAAAACTCGAATAAAGCACCGGCGAAAGCAAATAAAAAATGATTGGCGCATCGCAGATTCAGGAAATCTTAGCGCAATACAGAAAACACGGCTGGACTTTACGCCGTGTTTTGCTTTGTGCGCCGACGCGGGCAAATTTGACTGATTCACTCGAAACTTTATTTGGCGAAACGCAGATTCTTTCCTTTGAAACGGACGCGGCGTGGTTTTCACGTCCCTCCGGAATCGGGCGCGAGGCTTGGGAACTTCGCCGTCTGACCCAACAGCCGTTCGCGCTTATCGAAGTTTTTGAAGAGGAAGACGAAGAAGAAGTGCGCGAAGAAGCAAAGCACGAAATGGAACAACAGTTATGTGAGAAATGAAGGATGATATTTATACATTCCGAACTTTGAAGACTTAACTTTTATTTTTAACCTTTTACCAACTTTTCGATTTTTTTCTTCTGCCTATTAGTTTTTGCTTCTCATTTCTCATCTCTCATTTCTCAATTAATTTAACTTCTTTTTAACATTACGTTCACATCCGGTTAAAATCCTTCGCTTATTCTGGCAATTACTTTCAGCTTCGCGCTTTTATAATCGGGCGTTTTGTTCTACATTTTTATCTAATGGAACAGAGAATACTTCTTGAGCGCGAATTGAACATCCTGCGCGACCGTCTGCTTTTGATGGGCGGCGAAGTCGAGTTAGCTTTGCGGCGGGCAATGCACGCGCTCGAAAGGCGTGACAGCGATGTTGCCAATCAGGTTATCGAAAACGACCGCGTAATTGATTTGCTCGAACTTGAAATTGATCGTCTGAGCGTGGAAGTTTTAACTTTGCGTCGTCCGGTCGCCCGAGAACTTCGGATGGTTATCACGATTTTCAAGATTACGCCGATTTTAGAGCGCATCGCCGACCACGCTACAAGCATTGCGCGAGCCGCGCTCGAATTAAACGACGAGCCGGAACTGAAGAATTACGGCGAACTGAACGAAATGGCGGAACGCGCCCTCGAAATGCTGCAATCGGCACTCGACGCTTTTACGACCAACGATGCGGACAAAGCCAGACAGCTTATCGGAAAAGATGCGGAAGTCGATAAAATCTACGATTTGCTGGTTAATAATTTGATGAAAACAATGTCGCAGGACGCGGCAAAATCAACTCGTCTGGCGCGACTTCTATTCGCGGCTAAAAATCTGGAACGAATCGGCGATTACGTCAAAGATATTTGCGAATTGACCGTGTATATGAAGGAAGCTGTTTTTATCAAACACCAATGAATCTGAAGTTCAAAGTTCATATTAAAATCACAAACTTTGAATCTTGAACTTTGAACTTTGAAGCTAATCATTATGCAGGAAATTCTAATCATCGAAGACGACGCTGATATTGCCGAAAGTCTGCAATATAACTTTAAGCGCGAAGGCTTTCGCCCGGTAATTGCCGAATCGGGTGAGAAAGGCTTGCGGCTCGCGCTCGACGAAAAAAATCCGCCGTCGTTGATTATTCTCGATTTGATGCTGCCCGGAATGAGCGGAATGGAACTTTGCCGAAGGCTCAGGCGCGAGCCGCTGACGGAAAAAACGCCGATTATTATGCTGACGGCAAAAGCCGCCGAGATTGATAAAATCGCCGGACTCGAACTCGGCGCGGACGATTACATCGTCAAACCGTTTTCGGTCAAAGAAGTCGTCGCGCGTGTTCGCGCGGTTCTGCGCCGTGTCGAAAAGGAAACGATTGAGCGGTATGATGACGGTAAAATTTCGATTGATTTTGCGGATATGCGCATTTTGTGCGAAGGCGCGGACGTTAAGCTGACGCGCAAGGAATTTGCCTTGCTAACCTATTTGATAAAAAGCGCGGGACGAGTCGCTACGCGCCAAAACCTGCTCGACAATGTTTGGGGTTACAGCTATTTTGGCGATACGCGCACTTTAGACGTTCACATTCGCCGCCTGCGACAGAAACTCGGCGATTGCGGAGGCTGCATTGAAACGGTCGTCGGCGTCGGCTATCGTTTTATCGAACTGAAATAAATGTCCAAATTCCAGATTCCAAATTCAAGCGATAAATGTTAAATGGTAAACGTCAAGAGTTTTCTGGATAATTGGTTTGCGAATAAAAAATCGGGCGAAAATCTTTCGCGCCCGATTTTAAGCGAGATTCTGGAAACAATGCGCGAAAGCGTCATCGTCGTCGGTGAAGACACGCGCATTTTGTCTTCCAACCAAGCCGCATACAACGCTTTTGCCCGCAAAAACGGCACGTTGGAAGATAAGCGTCTGAGCGAAGTTATCCGCGATTTGTCGCTACACGAAGCGTTTCGCAAAGCATTGGAAGAAGACAAATCGTCCGACATCGAACTGGAAATTCCGAGTTTTGAAGCCCGCAAATTTGACGTGCATATCGCGCCGATTCAGCTTGATAAGACAAGCGGCGCAATCGGTGTTTTTTACGACATAACGCAAATTGAACATCTCGAAACGGTTCGTCAGGAATTTCTTTCAAATATCTCACACGAACTCCGCACGCCTCTGACTTCGATTTTAGCTTTTGTCGAAACTCTGGAAGACGGAGCGATTGACGACGAGGAAAACAACCAGCACTTTCTTGCCGTTATCCGCAAAAACGCTCAAAGAATGCACCGCCTGATTGATGATATTTTAGAGCTTTCGTCAATCGAGTCAGGTAAAATTACTCTCGAACCGAAAAAAACGAATCTTTTCGCCTTGGTCGAAGAAGTTTTTACAAATCTTTCAACCAAAGCCAAAGACCGCCGGATTAATTTGACAAATCAAATTCCCAAAAACACATTTGTTTTCGCCGATGTCGTCAGACTTGAACAAATGTTGACGAATTTAATTGATAATTCAGTTAAATTCAACAAAGAAGGCGGAAGCGTAATCGTCGGTTATTCGCAAAACGAATCAAAAGACGTAATTACGGTTTCAGACACGGGCGAAGGAATTTCAAGCGAACATCTCCAAAGAATTTTTGAACGCTTTTACCGCACAGACCGCGCCCGCTCGCGCGAAATCGGCGGAACGGGTTTGGGCTTGGCAATCGTCAAACACCTTGCCAGGCTTCACGGCGGCGAGGTTTCCGTCGCTTCCACACTCGGTAAAGGCTCGGTTTTTTCCATCGAATTACCCGAGAAAAATTAACATTTTGCACAATCGAAAAGTTGTGTAAATAAAAATGAGTGCCGTTATTCGCGCTTCCACTGTAACCTCTTTCCAAATTTTCTTCCAAACAACTCGGCTGTGTGCTATAATCGAAAAACTTCAACAAAGTTCGGTTCAAACGCGGATTGGTTTCGGTTAATTCGTTTCTCAACAGTTCAAGGAGAAAATTATTATGAAACTCAGCGTCGGACAAAAGATTTCTTACCCCAGCCAAGGCGTTTGTCTGGTTGAAGGTATCGAAGAAAAAAAAATCGGCGACTGCTTGATGAAATTTTATGCACTGCGTGTTTTGAGCGATAATTCGACGATTTTTGTCCCCGTGGCAAACGCCGAAACCGTCGGAATTCGTCCGATTATCTGCTCGAAGGAATATAAAAGTTTAATAAATCAGCTTGGCGCGGACTTTGAAAATGTTTCCGATGATTGGAAAGCGCGTTCTAAAGATTACGGCGAAAAACTCCAATCGGGCGACGTTTTTAAAGCGGCGGACGTTTTGAAAAAACTTACGTTTCTGAGCCACGAAAAAAAACTTTCGTTCCGCGAACAGACTTTGATGGAAAAAGCCAGATTTTTAATCATTTCTGAAGTTACCAACGCGGGACTCGCAAAGGAAAACAAAATCGAAATCAAAATTACTGAACTCGTTGGAAACGCCTGCAACAAACACCTCGACACGCAGCCTACGGTGATGACGGCAAGCGTTTAAGAGTGAAAAGTGAAAAACTAAAAGTCAATAACTCTAATTTTTTTATTATTGACTTTTAGTTTTTCACTTTTCACTTTTTTCATAACTTGCTCGGACAATCGTCTTGATATTTCCACGAACGTGAAAATCGCCTTCAATCTCGACCTGCAAAGGGTCGCAAGCCTTGACGAAATCTTCCAAAATTATGTTTATCACATGCTCGTGAAAAACTTTTATTTCGCGGAACGAATTGATATAAAGTTTTAGGCTCTTTAGTTCGATACAGCGTTCGTTCGGAATATACTTGAGTTTAATGATTGCAAAATCGGGAAAATCCGAGAACGGACAAATTGCCGTAAATTCGGGAATCTCAAAATCTATCCAAATC
The DNA here is from genome assembly GCA_035575965.1 of Pyrinomonadaceae bacterium. Taxonomy (GTDB): domain Bacteria; phylum Acidobacteriota; class Blastocatellia; order Pyrinomonadales; family Pyrinomonadaceae. The sequence goes on from DATLXD010000156.1 coordinate 4,801, forward strand.
TCGCGTCCGACGTATTCGTATTTGAAAGTGTCGAGCGGAAAAAGATTCATCTCTTCGCGCAAAGTTGAGCGAATGTCCAAATTTTGTTGATTGGTTGGCGGTAAATTTACTTCCTCTAACATAAAAATCCTCGAGCGCTAAAAATTAAACGATTATTTTATAACAATTGGTCGCTGCCAAACAAAAGCAGGTATGTTCAGAACTTAAACTTTTTCGCCGTCGCCAAATCTCTCACGCCGCGCTTGTGCAATTCTTCTAGTAAATTAACAAAAATATGTGCTGTTGCGTGAGCGTCATCGCCGGCGCGGTGATGATTGATGAGCGCAACCGAGTAGTGATTTGCAAGCGTGTTCAGCCGGTGATTTTCTACATCGGGAAGCAAACGGCGCGAAAGGCGAACGGTGCAGAGCGACGGATTTCTCACGCGGTAATCCGTGTGAATCCGACCGATTTCGTGATTCAGAAAACTCATATCGAAATGTGCGTTGTGCGCTACCAGCACCGAATCGCCGATAAAATCTAAAAACTCGTGGGCAACTTCACGAAATTTCGGCGCATTTCTAACCATTGAATCGGTAATTCCGGTGAGCTGCGAAATAAAAAGCGGAATTGTGGTTTCAGGATTGACGAGCGTTTGATATTCATCAATGATTTTACCATTTTTCACCAGGTATGCGCCGATTTCCGTGATGCGGCACGGCGGAGCTTTTGCGCCGGTCGTCTCCAAATCGAAAACGACAAAATTCGTTTCGGCAAACGCTCGTCTTTCATAATCGTTCTGGACAAGTTCTAAAGTGTCGTCAATCAATTGCAGCCGCGAATCTGTTTCGACTAAATCCAAAACAAGTAATCTTGCAAGATTCGGCTCCGGCGCGGAGATTTTCATCACATAATCGACTACCTTGACGGCTGAAGCGCGTCCGCCGAAAGATTGCAGAAGCTCGATCGTTTCGTTAATTAGCAGAGAATCCGAAATTAAGTTTGGATACGGCGGCATATTTTTAATGGTAAATGGAAAATGTAAAATGGTAAATGAAGAAAATAATAAATAACCCAATTTCCCGGTTATAAAATCTCACCGCACAGACGCGGAGTTTCGCTGAGAAACGCTGAGAAAAAAACCTTAGCGAAACTCGGCGGAATCTCTCTGCGCCCCTGCGGTGAAATCTTTTCAATCTTTTGATAACTGGCAAATTGCGTTAAATAGTTAACGACGGCAAAAAATAATCGGTGCTTTTTTAGATTTATCATTCACTATTTGCCGTTAAGCATTTATCATTTATCATTTATTATTGACCGTTGACTATTAAATTATGCTTATCACGTTGTTTTTTATTTTCCTGCTGACCGTTAGCGGTCTGAGCTTGACTTATTTGTTTGCCGAAGACGAATCGCTTTTATGGCGTTTGTGCGCGGGAAACGTCGTCGGCTCGGTGATTTTTGGACTCGTTTGTTTTCTGGCGGCGTGTCTGTTCGGTTTTACTACGCCGACCATTTTGGTTTCGGTTTTAATTTCGATTTTGCCTTTAATTTTATTTGCCAGACCGTCGAACCGCGCAAATTTGCTGGCAACCTGGCAAAAGGCAAAGACGAATCTAGAAGGCATAAATGTCGAAAGGTTTCTCTCGTTTGCATATTACTTTGCGATTCTCACCGTCTTATGGTGGTTTTTTGACCGCGCAATGTTCGTCACAAAAGAGGGAATTTTCACCGGAAGCTCGCACAATCTGGGCGATTTGCCGTTTCATCTCGGCGCGATTTTTTCCTTTACCGACGGACAAAATTTTCCGCCCGAAAATCCTTCGTATGCCTTTGC
>DATLXD010000157.1:0-2087 GCA_035575965.1 Pyrinomonadaceae bacterium
GCGAAAATAAAATTAGCGGCGATTAAACGAAATGTTTTCATTTTTTTGTGGTTACTCCTTTACTAATAAAAAGAAATTTATCAATTTTTTTGATTATTTCTTTGAAACTATTTTTTTTAGATTTGTTGCTTGCAATTTTCACCGGCGATAATAAAGGAAGGCAATTTTAAGTTGCCGACAGCTGCCATTTGTTTTCTAAAATTTCTTCAGGTTATTATGTTCGGTTTTTATATTAAACTTTAAAATGTTCTTCCGACCGTAAAGCGGAAGCCGCTTCTTTTTCCGGGTAGACGAAGACCGGGCAATTCGTCCGTAATTCCGATTTTTGCATTCGGGTTGTAAAAATAAATTAGGCGAAACGGGACGTTGACAACCGGAACTTGCACGCGCAATTCCAGTCCGACGCTCGAGCGAATATCGCTGAATTTACTGAATGCGCTTTCATCAACCCTCAAAATCGTATTCGTCTGCGCTTCGCCACGCAGAAAAACCTGTTGAACATTTTGCGGCGGACTTATCGGACAGCCAAAACCCGTTTGACAAAAATTGCGCCTAAACTCGTCGGTCGTCAACAGGCTGTCGTTAAACAGTAGCAAACTTCCAAATCTGCTTTCAAGGTTAGGATTGTTTCGCAAAGCAAGTGCCGACAGAGTTCCAGCTCCGACAAATATGTCGTCCGCCAGAAAGTTGCTGTTGATAATTTGCGAACCAGTTTTGCGTAAATTGAAAATTGAACCCACATCAGCGAATGCAGCAAGGGCTACTGGTCCGAATAATGGAATTCGGTATTCAAAGTTTCCCAAAATTTGCGTGTCGCCGCCGATAAATTGAAAGTTTCTGGAGATCTGCGCCGAATTTACGCCGTCGACGCCGGTAAAAGTGCCGAGTTGACCTAGTTCATTGTTTAAGCCCGGAATCGGGACCGGCGTTCCGCTTGCGTTGGTTGCGGTGACGACGTTGCGCGTGGTAACAAAAGCGTCAAACGGCGCAATTGGTCCGAAGCGGAAATCATAGCCGCGAACGTCTGACTCGCCGCCGTAAAAATAACGCTCGTAACGCGGAATTCCGCCGATAAAGTTCAGCGAATTGTTGTTCCTAACTTTTTCAGTAGTGGCAAAACTTCCGATTGTTCCTGCTGACAGACGAAATGCGAAAACTTCCGGGCTGCTCGCTTTTTTACGTCTGACAGGAATAAATTGACTGTAGGAAACACTCGGCTGATAAGTTCTGACATCGCCGCCTAAACCCGATAAGGCAAATGAAGCTGTAAGCTGTCTGCCTTCAATCGTATCAATGCCGTTGTTGCGCGGGCGGTAATCATAAACAAACGTCGGCGTGATGCGGCTGGTAATGATATTCGGCTGCGAGAAAATAACCGGAACACCTAAAGCCGGATTTAATTGATTAATCTCCGGCTCGACAATTGATGTCGTCGAAAATTGATAACTCAAACCCACGCGCGAAAATCTGGAAAACGGTCTCTTCGGCAAAAATTCGGAAAGCGGAGCAGTGGCAAATACGGATGCTCCGTAAGTTCTTTGCGTAAAAAGATTGCCCTCATCCGTAGTAAGCGCGCCTTGCGGGTTGAGCGCGTCGTTTATTATATCCGGGTTTTGCGAAAGAAACGTTCCTTCACCGAAAAATTTGTAGCGGCTGGCGAAAAGCGTAAAGCCGACCGAGATTGGGCGGTCGCGGAAATACGGATTTTGATAAGTGAATTGGAGATTTTGCTGACGATTTCCGAAGCCGACATTGAACGAAAGAATTTCGCCGCGTCCAAGAAGATTATTGGTCGAATACTCCAAGCCGAAAAACGAGCCGCCGATGCCGGAGATGCCGCCGTTAAATTGTATCTGCTGTCTGCCTTTTTCCTTAACCTTAAGGATTAAATCAACATCACCCTGGTCCTGGTCGGTACGGATTTCAACGTCCTGGTCTTTATCAATCGGGTCGAAATAGCCGGTTTGATTAAGTCTGGCAACGGAAAGTTCTACAAAATTTTGATTATAAATATCGCCTTCGTTTATCAAAACCTCGCGCCGCAAAACTTTATCACGGGTAAAAGTGTTTCCGGTAAATTCCAGACG
>DATLXD010000158.1:0-2616 GCA_035575965.1 Pyrinomonadaceae bacterium
CTCGAAGTAATCGGCAAAATAGAAAACATTGCGGATTTGAAAACACCGAAAGGCGCGGGTTTTAAGCCGAACGCGGCGAAACATAAAATTTATAAAAAAGCGCGAGAAAGACACGAAAAGTTTTATAATTTGCTGATTGAAAAATCCTGAAAATTTACAATTTGTGTATATCGTTATAATATACACTTGAAGGTGAAAGACATTATTTCTAACTGTAAAGGTTTCAAGTGGAACGAAGGAAATTCCAATAAAAATTGGCATCTTCATCGAGTAACCGACGGAGAATGCGAAGACATTTTTTTCAATTTGCCTTTAATTGTTGCCGCCGATGCGAAACATTCAAATCGTGAAAAAAGATTTTACGCGCTTGGCAGAACAGAAAATAATCGTTGGTTATTCGTTGCTTTTACGATTAGAGAAAATTTAATCCGCGTCATTTCCGCCCGCGATATGACCGGACGTGAACAGAGAAAATATGCCGAAAAAATTAAAAGATATTCCGATTTTTAAGAGTGAAGACGAAGAACGCGAGTTTTGGGCGAATGAAGATTCGACCGATTTTATTAATTGGGAAAACGGCGAGGCGAGCATTTTGCCGAATCTTAAACCGACGACGCGAACGATTTCACTGCGAATGTCGGAATCTATGTTGAATCAAATTCGACTCATTGCTAATCAGCGTGACGTGCCGTATCAATCGTTGATAAAAATGTTTCTGAAAGACCGGATTAAAGAGGAATTAAAAAGCAGTTGAGGGATGTTTATGAAACAAATAATTTTTACCGCGATTTTGATTTTCGCCTTTTGTTTTGCGGCTTTTGCTCAAGTGAATGAAAATCCTTGTCCTAAAATTAGACTTAAAATTCCTGAGGGTATGCTGAGGAGTGGCGAATTCATAAAATTTAAAGCTGAAGTAAGTAATGAGATTGAAAAATATAAAGTCGGGTATGTTTGGACGGTTTCAGGAGGCAAAATTATTCAAGGACAAGGAAAACCTGAGATTGAATTTTCAGCAGGCAGAGAAGACGCAGGCTCAAATATAACAGTAACTATAAAACTAATGGATTTACCAGAAAATTGTGCTGGTTCTGCTTCAGACACATTTGTCATCGCACCTATCATCACAGATTTTTTCCCCGACGACGAATATGGGAAAATTCCTTTTGAAAATGAAAAAGTAAGGCTGGATGGTATTACTGTTCGTCTTGCGAATATAAAAGACAATGAAGGATTCATCATTTTAGAATTTAACAAGAAAGACAAACACTCTTACAGAATCACTCGATTGAATAACATACTGAACCATATAAAATTTAGAAAATTTGATTTAGCTCGAATTACATTTGTAATTTTTGAAGGTGAACTTGAGAAAACATAACTTTGGGTTATCCCTGATAATGTAGAATTTCTTGAAATCAAATCTAAAGATTATCAGCTAATAAAGGCTGAAAAACTTAAACAAAAAATTAAAGAATTATTCCCGAAAAAATAAAAATCTATGACAACCGCAACCGAACCAAAAAAGAAAATTGATTTAGACCAACTTTGCATCAACACTATCCGAACTTTGTCTTTAGACGCTGTTCAGAAAGCCGAGTCAGGACATCCTGGCTTGCCTTTGGGAATGGCTCCGACGGCTTACATTCTCTGGACGAAGTTTATGCGCTATAACCCGAAAAACCCGAAGTGGTTTAACCGTGACAGGTTTCTGCTTTCCGCCGGACACGGCTCGATGCTGATTTACAGCTTGCTGCATCTGACGGGTTACGATTTGCCGATGAGCGAACTCAAAAATTTTCGCCAGCTTCATTCACAAACGCCCGGACATCCTGAAAATTTTATGACCAAAGGCGTGGAAATCACGACCGGACCTTTGGGGCAAGGTTTTGCCAACGGCGTCGGAATGGCGATGGCTGAGGCGCATCTGGCGGCGAAATTTAATCAAAAGGGTTTCCCGATTGTTAATCATCATATCTATTGCATTTGCTCGGACGGCGATTTGATGGAAGGCGTCAGTTATGAATCGGCTTCGCTTGCCGGACATTTGAAACTTTCAAATCTGATTTATTTTTACGACGACAACAATATCACCATTGAAGGCGACACGAATCTTGCGTTTAACGAAGACGCGACGAAGCGTTTTGAAGCGGCGGGCTGGCATGTTTTGGAAGTCGCTGATGGAAACGATTTGAAGGCGATTGAAAACGCTATAAAAGAAGCGCACAAAATCAAAGACAAGCCGAAATTGATTCGCGTCAAAACGATTATCGGTTTTGGAATGCCGAAACAAGGCACGAACAAAGCGCACTCGGATGCACCGGGCGAAGAAGCCGTGCGCGAAACGAAACGCAATCTCGATTGGGATGAGAACAAACATTTCTACGTTCCGAAAGAAGCGTCGGCGCATTTTAGAGAAGCGATAAAACGCGGCGCGGAACTCGAAAAAGATTGGGACGCGCTCGTTAAAAAATACGAAAAAACGCACGGCGATTTGGGCAAGACTTTGAAGGAAACCAGACTAAACAAACTGCCGCAAGGCTGGGAAAAATCGCTGCCGAAATTCGATACGGTCGAAGCAAAAGCGACACGCGCTTATTCGGGCGAAGTCATCAACGC
>DATLXD010000159.1:0-18237 GCA_035575965.1 Pyrinomonadaceae bacterium
TTAACCTCTGCGGCTTCTGACGCGGCGGCGGAAAGAGTTCGCGGTCTGATGTTTAATTCTCTGGTTAGGAAAAACGAAAAATTTGAATATGTCGGTGAATTAGCAAAGGAAATTCAAACTTCCGAAGACGGAAAAACGATAACTTTTGTTCTGCAAGACAACGTTAAGTTTCATAACGGTAAAGATTTTACATCCGCCGATGTTAAATACACATTCGCCGAGCTTTTCAAAAGTCCCACTGCATTTAAAGCCGGCTCATTTTTTGAAACCGTCAACGACCAAAAAGTTCCGCACATCGTTTCACTTGAAGCTCCAGACCCGAAAACTGTTGTTTTTACTGTCAGTCGTCCGGCGTTAAAAAATAAATTGCTTTCAAATCTCGTCGCCGTTCCAATTATTGCCCAAGGAACTGTCGAACAACAAAAAACACAACCGATAGGAACGGGCGCGTTTAAGTTTGTCAATTTCGACCAATCGCAAAACACGGTCGAACTCGAAGCCAACCCGAATTATTGGGAAGGTGCGCCGAAGGTGCAGAAGGTTCGAATTAAAACCGTAACCGACGCAAATTCCCTGCAAGCCGAACTGCAAAGCGGCGGTATCGATATTGCGCCGCTTGCCAACAATCTGCCGCCCGACGCGCTTAATTCTCTGGGAAAACTGCCAAACTTGAAAGTCGAAAAATTTAACGGTTCAAACATTGATTATTTGGGTTTCAACACTCAATCAACGTCGCTCGATAAAGTAAAAATTCGTCAGGCTATCGCTTACGGCATTGACCGCGAAAGAATTATTAATGAACTGCTTTCCGGTCAGGCGATTATCGCGCATTCGGTGTTGCCGACCGACTCTTGGGCTTATAACGGAGAAACAAAATACAGTTACAATCCGGCAAAAGCCAAACAACTTGTCGCGGAATCGGGTTATAAAAACGAGTCGATTAAATTCAGGTTTTCCGTCGGCAACACTGCCGTCAACCAATACGCTCAAGTCATTCAAAACTCATTAAAAGAAATTGGATTAAACGTCGAAATCGAAACTGTCGAACCGAATACTTTGCGACAACAATTGGCTCTCGGTCAATTTCAAATGAATACGGGCAGATGGATTGGCGGCAATCAAGACCCGATTTTTCTCAATGATTTATTTGCCACCGGCGCGATTCCGGGCGGAAAAGTTACCTGTTGCAACCGTAGCCGTTACAGTAATCCTGAATTCGATAAAATTATCGATCAGGCATTAAATGCGACCGACCGCGAAACTGCCACGCAGCTATACCTTAAAGCGCAGGAAATCGTCAGTAACGATTTACCGATGCTGCCGCTATGGTATCCGGCAAATATGGTCGTTTCCAACAAACGCATCGGCAACGTCAAAATCAATTCGAGCGGCGACTGGAATTTTATCAAGGATGTAACGGTTGAAGGAAAGTAAATTCGCCTTATAAATAATATCGGACTTGACAAAATTTGCTTAGTTTGTAGAATTATCACTTACGGTCAAGCGGGAATAGCTCAGTGGTAGAGCGCGACCTTGCCAAGGTCGAAGTCGCGAGTTCAAGTCTCGTTTCCCGCTCCAAATTTTTAAGGATGAAGGATGAAGGATGAAGGATGTAAGGATGAAGTTATTTTTATTCATCCTTCATCCTTCATCCTTCATTCTTTTTTGGCGGCGTAGCCAAGTGGTAAGGCAGAGCTCTGCAAAAGCTTTATTCATCGGTTCGATTCCGATCGCCGCCTCCAACTTTTAATCAAACTTATAATCTTTTTTTATACCTTAATCTCAAAGGCTGTAAATCCTTTGCTTCACCGTTTTCGTCATCGTATCTAATCGGAACTATTAAGGATTTTAGCGGTAAATTTTTGTCAAGACTAAAACTATTAAGTGCGACAAAAATATTCTTGCCTTTTTCGCTTCCGAACATTTCGACGAAATCATTTTGAATAGTTTGTTTGAGTTTTTTTATCGTGCCGAATTTTTGCAGCAAACTGCTTCTTTCCTTTTCGCTCAAATCAGGTAAGATGCTTGCCAATTCATAAAAATGAGTTGTATCGCGCAGAGTTCGATGGACGCGATTGGCAAGCTCGTGTGCTTCATCGCGCAGGTGAACTAGTAACTGCATCGCATCTGAACCCGGTTTCATATCAAAAATTTCGCCGTTCTCCGCGATAAAATGCGAAACTTCGTTATGAAGTCGTGGTGGTTTGACGGCGGCGATTAGAGGAAATTTTCTTTGCCCGAATTTTTCTAAAGCGTTCAAAGCGGCATTTAATTGTGGTTTTCCGCCGTCGATCAAAACCAAACCGGGCATTTTTTCGTTTGTTTCAAAACTTTTTTCAATTCCTTTTTCGAGCATTTTGAGTTCGTTATTCTCCTCGAAAACCCAAAATTGATATTCACTCGCCAAAAACTCGCCGTTTGCCCAGACCGCTTTTGCCGCGACAAAATTTGTGCCTGAAATATGCGCTACATCAAAACACTCGATGCGTTTTGGCGGACATTTTAGATTAAATTCTTTCACCAATTCTTTTTGTATGTCTGTGAAACCGGACGGCGGTTTGATTTGCCGGAAATTAAACTCGAATTTTGTCCGCCCGAACGCCCTTTCGGTTGTGATTTTTTGGTTATCGGGTTGGACGATGTTTATTTTTATTTTTCGGTTTTCGCGGCGGCTTAAAACTCCACTCAAAAAGTCGCGGTTGGGAAAATCCAGCGTAACGCGAATCTCTTTTGGCGCGTGAAATTGGTAAAATTGCCAAAGAAACTGCGACATAAAAATTTCCAATGCAAAGTTAATATTTTTCTCAAAAACAAAAACCCGTTTTCCCAAAATTTTTATGCCGCGCTGCGTTACAAGATATATGAAAATTTCTTGGTTTTTTTCGGTAATTTCTAAACTATCAATCGCGTCCTCGAGCCGTAGCTGCAAATCCCTCTCCCTCCAAGTACTCTGAACGCCCAACAGAATGTCGCGCCAGAAAGTCGCCGTTTCAAAATCTAAGTTTTCGGCGGCAGATTCTATTTTTTGATGTAAGAATTTTTCTAAATCTACTTGTCTGTCTTCTAAGAACAATCTGACAAGCTGAACAAATTCGCCATAAGCCGTTTCGTCGCAGATGTTTTTGACACACGGCGCGACGCACCGCTTTTCGTAAAACTGCGTGCAAGGCAGCGGAAAGTTTCCGTCAATCGAAACTGTGCAGTTTCGCAGACGAAAAGCGCGGTTAAGAAAATCGAGCAAAAAACGCACTCCGGTTTCAGGCAAAAACGCCCCGAAATAATCGGCTTCGTCGGTTTCGATTTTTCTGGTTACGAGCAGTCGCGGAAATTTTTCGCGGGTAATTTTCAAATGCGGATATAATTTCTGCTCGCAGAGTGAAATGTTATAAAGCGGTTTCTTTCGGCGAATCGTTTCAGCAAAAAATTTTATTAAATTAGCATTCGCTGATTTAATAATTTTAATTTCAGCAATGTTTAACCGATTCAAAACAGAATTTTTCTCAAAAAAAAACTTATCGGCTTCTTCCTTGATATTTTTTGCAACGCCGACATACAAAAGCTGTTTCTGTTCATTATAAAAAGAAAAAATCCCTTCATCTTCAGGCAAATCCTCAATTTGTAACAGTAAATCTTTTGTCATTTTTTGCCCTCGGCTTCGTAACCCTCAAGCAGCGCGTGAATCGCTTCCAGCGAATCGGCTTCTTCGATTGCTTTATCGTCGCGCCAGCGCAGGATTCGCGGAAAACGAACTGCTACGCCTGATTTATGACGGCTCGATTTTTGAATTGCTTCAAAAGCGAGTTCAAAAACGAGTTTAGGCAAGACGCTTCGCACCGGTCCGAAAGTTTCTTTTGTGTTGTCGCGCACAAATTTATCAACTTTGCGAATCTCCTTGTCGGTTAAACCTGAATATGCTTTGGCAAACGGCACTAATTCACCTTCTTTCCAAACCGCAAAAGTGTAATCAGTAAAAAGATTGGCGCGTTTTCCCGTGCCTTTTTGCGCGTAAAGCAAAACCGCATCAATTGTGAACGGGTCAATCTTCCATTTCCACCAATCGCCGCGATGCCGCCCGACGCGATACGGCGAATCTAATTTTTTCAACATCAAGCCTTCGACTTTCAACGAGCGGCTGTTTTCTCTTTTTTCGGTTAGCTGCTTCCAACTTTCAGCTCTTACCGAATCTGTAATACGAAAAATTGTCTTTCCACCGTTATCGATACTAGTTATAATTTGCTCTAAAGTTTTTCGTCTTTTTTCAAATTCTTCAGTGCGCATATCTTCGTTTTCAAATTCTAACAAATCATAAACCTGAACAATTACCGGAACTTCCGCCAGCATTTTATCAGAGATATTTTTCCGTCCGATGCGACGCTGCAATTCCGTGAACGGCAAAACCGAATCGTCACGCCAAGGCAAAATTTCACCGTCGAGAACTGTTCCCTCCGGTAAAAAGGCGGCGGCTTCCGCAATTTCGGGAAAGCGTTCGGAAATTAAATCTTCTCCGCGCGACCAGAGAAAAACTTGACTTTCACGTTTTATAACCTGAACGCGAATGCCGTCCCATTTCCATTCGGCTTGCCAGTCTTTGATTTCGCCGAGTTTTTCGAGCGGAAAATCAATCTGATGCGCCAGATGAAAAGGAAAAGGTCTGGCAATCGGTCTTTCGTCCGCCTTCATTTCTGAAGTAACGACCTTTTCATAAAATTCCGCCGTCGGCTGCCAATCGCCCATAAGGCGCTGCGCGATAATGTCGGTCGGAACATCGCTTAGCTGCGCAAGAGCGCGGGTAACGAGGAGTTGTGAAACACCAACGCGAAAACTGCCTGAGATTAGTTTGTTGTAAACCAGACGCTGCGAATAATTCATCGCTTGCCAGGACGACAAAACTTCTTCGTATTGAATTGTTTCGTCTGCTCCGCGCAGCGGAACGAGTCTTTCTTCGACCAAAACGTGAAGCGGCGTGTCGTCGATGCTTGAATTATTCGGCAGTAAAAGCGCAATGGTTTCCGCGCCGTCACCGACCGTATCGCGTGATTCGTCGTAAAGCCATTCGGGAACCTGGGAAATTTCAATCGCCCATTCGCGCAGTTTTTTCGACGGCACGATTTGACGCGGCTTTCTACCCGATAAAAAATATAAAGCCCACGCCGCATCACGCGCGTCGGCACATTCAAAATAAAATTTCAGTGCTTCAACTTTTTCGTTGGTTTTATTCGTTTGTTCGAGTTCCGTGTAAAGCTCTGTAAATAATTTCATTCGCTTAAAATGAATCTAATGTTAGATTTTAACGCGCCTTATAAAAGCAGATTGTTCATCTATTGATTCTCAATTTCCTTTTCAAAAAATTCCGTTGCTAAAACATCTTCAAGCGCGTCTTCATCACCGACAAACTGTGTCTGCAAAGGTTTCGCATTCGTTCCGTTTTCGTTAAGCCAGCGCACGAGTTCATCAATAAAACCGTGCGTTACGAAAACGGTTTCGGCGTGTGTTTCACGAATCGCTGTTTGCAGTTCAGTCCAATCGGCGTGGTCGGATAAAACAAAGCCGCGGTCGACCGCTTTTCTCCGCCTAGCGCCGCGCACAATCATCCAGCCGGACGCGAAACCCGTCGAATGCGTGCCGAAACGTCTCATCCAAGTCGAACTTGCCGCCGATGGCGGTGCGACAATTAGCGAACCTGCAAATTCCTTTTTGTTCTCAACTGCGCCGACGTATTTTGTTTCCGGTAAATCAACGCCGCTTTCCCGATAAGCCTGCGTCAACCTTTCGACCGCACCGTGTGTGAAAATTTTACCTATGTGTCGGTCAATTCCGTTCATAACTCTTTGCGCTTTCCCTAATGAATAAGCAAAAATCACCGAAACTTTTCCCTTTTTCTGATTGCGCCGCCACCAATCGTTGATTTGCTCGAAGATTATTTCCGTCGGTGTCCATCGATAAATCGGAAGTCCGAAGGTCGCTTCGGTAATAAATTTATGACAGTGAATATGCTCGAAAGGAGCGCAAGTCGCGTCCGGCGTGAGTTTATAATCGCCCGAAACAACCCAAATTTCACCTTTATATTCAACGCGCACCTGCGCCGAACCGAGAACGTGACCTGCTGGATGAAACGAAATTTTAACGCCGTTGATATCTACCGTTTCACCATACGCGCTTGTTTCGATAACTGCGTCATAACCGATGCGAATTCTCGAAAGCCGCTCGCCTTCCCGCGGCACGAGATATTTTTGGTTGCCGCGATACGTATGGTCGGCGTGCGCGTGTGTAACAATTGCTTTATCTACGGGAAGCCAAGGATCTAAAAAAAAATCGCCTCGCTCGCAATACAAACCGCTTTTCGTCAGTGTTATTAAACTATTTTTTGCGCTCATCAGATAGAGTTTATCTCAATCGGAGATAAACTTTTAATTTGAAATACCGGATTATTATAAAATTTATCTTTTACTTTTCAATGCAAAAGTTTATGATAATTATTGGCTTGTAAAGCCCTCAACAAAATTTTTCGATGTTCCTATCTAAACGCCTACCTTTTAAGGGTTTCCTTAAATGAATCTTTACCTGAATACTTTTGAAAACGTAAAAAATATACCCGAATTATTCGCGTATATTTTTATTTTTATCATCGGCGCAGCAATCGGCAGCTTTTTGAACGTCGTTATTCACCGCGTTCCAAACGAAAAATCTATCATATTTCCAAACTCTGCGTGTCCGAACTGCAAAAAATCAATCAAGCCCTATGACAATATTCCGATATTAAGTTGGTTGATTTTGAGCGGAAAATGCCGTAGTTGTAAAACTCCCATTTCACCGCGCTATCTTTTTGTCGAACTTTTAACCGGCTTACTTTTTCTGCTTGTCTATTGGTCTGTCGGTTTTAGCGTGTTTTTACCTGTCGCGCTTATTTTTACGGCAGCGATTGTTTCGCTCGTTTTTATTGATGCGGAACATATGATTTTGCCGAATGTAATAACCTATCCGCTCTTGATTTTTGCATTGCTGATTAGACTTATTTTCCCGCTTTTATTTGGCGCGAATTATTTTTCCGATTTCAAAAATTTTCCGCTCAACCAAATGCAGGATTCTTCGGTTTGGCTGGTTTCTTTGGTCGGCGCGATTCTGGGCGCACTCGTCGGCGGCGGATTTTTATGGTTGGTCGGAGCGATTTGGAAAAAACTGCGCGGAGTTGACGCAATGGGCTTGGGCGACGTTAAAATGATGCTCGCTGTCGGCGCATTGCTCGGTTGGCAACTGACGCTTTTATCTATTTTTATCGGCGCGCTTACCGGTGCAATTATTGGAATTTTTGTTATCGCACGCCAAAAGGAAAAGGATTTTCAGACGCAAATTCCGTTCGGGATTTTTCTCGGAATCGGCTCGATTTTATCGCTGCTTTTCGGCGAACAAATCATTTATTGGTATATGAATAATTTTCTGCCCTGAAATTCTTAACCGACTTTGACTGCGCTTTCCATACAAATTGCTGAACAATAATACGCCCGCGAGCGAGGATTAAAAGCATTTGTCTGCGGCATCCAAGTTCCGCATTTGGCACATTTAACCAGCGCGACATCACCTATATTCTTCTGTTTTTCGATTTGACTTTTTGCAGGCTTGTTCGCCTGACGCATTTTTCTGAACGTCTGCCAAACGTAAATACCAGTTTGAATCTGTCGGCGGTAGCGTACGACGATAATCATTCCCAAAATAAAAAGTAGACCAAAAAATAATAACCACTTCATTGTTTTTCTGAATCGTTTTTGCCGACGGCAATTTGACTTGTCAGTTCCGGTAGAACTCCGTTGTTTTGATTAACTGCCCTTAAAAGGTCGAGATATTTTTCGGCTTCCTTTGTTTTATGTTGACTGAGAAGTGCTTGTGTTAAAACCTGTAAAGTCTTTTCGTGTTTTGCGTTTGTAATCAGAGATTTCTGAAATTCGGTAATCGCCTTATCGGTTTCCGGCGGATCCGTCAAAAAATATGTTAAACCCAAATCTGTTCTTACGTCCGAATCATTTGGTTTTTGTTCAAGTGCTTTTTGATAAAATTCCCGCGCTTCTTGAAATTTTTGATTGTCTTTTTTGTAATAACCAATATCGAAATGCAGGTTTCCGAGTGCAACAACGACATCATAATCTTTAGCATTGAGTTCGTTGGCGCGTTTGAGTAGTCGCGCAACTTCTTTAAGTGATTTTGTGTCTTGTTTGACCGCCGCATAACGATATAACGCTAAACCTAAACCTTTTTGGAAAGCGAAATTGTTTGGATTTCGGTCGGCTTCGGCAATCTTTTGCCGGATTTCCTCATCGCTCAGGGTATTTTCGGATTCATTTGCCTGAGAATCGGTTTGAGCATTTATTAAATGCTCATTTTCTGCCCGAAGCGTGTTTAATTCGTTTCGATTAAGCGCGTTTGCCAGCAAAAAACCGCAAACAAAACTTGTCGTAATCGCCGCAATCGACAGCAGTAAAACTTTTGTTTTCATTCAAAAAATTTTAACAAAAATGTCGTTAAAAAGCGAAAAGCGTCACCATTCAGAATCAGCGACGCTTTTCTTTATAACTTAAAGATAATTTATTTCTTATCGTCTTCTTTGGCGATATAAGGCAAATCTTCGGCGCGGCGGCGAATCGGCGGATCGGTCGAACGGCGGCGCGGAATTGCTGTTGCATTGCTTCGACGGTCTACACTTCCCGTCGGCAATCCTTTGCCGTGAACGGCTTCGACTAAGATTCTGGTGATTTCTTGCGAAAGCGTCCGATGCTCGGCTGTGGCGCGGCGGCGCAAAGATTCTTTCAATTCATTCGGGACATATGCGCCGATAAATACGCCTTTTCGTTTTGTCATAAATAAACTGTTACCTCCTATATTTTTAGAAAGTTACGATAAAACGCCAAGCAAGCCGCAACAAATCTGTAAGCCGAATTTTGTATCCGCTCAAAAGAGCCGACGGCAATCATTCATCTAGGCTATTTGTTGCCAAATAGCTCAAGCGACCTACCCGAAAACACCGTCTGAACTGCTTCGGACATATGAGCGGGCAACTCACAATAAGCGTTTTTCTATTTGGTCTTGCACCGCGAGGAGTTTACCTAGCCGCACTTGTTGCCAAATGCGCTGGTGCGCTCTTACTTTAAGTTGTTTTGGAATCTAACAACCGCACCGTTTCACCCATCACCGCTATCTCATTTTGACTCGCTTAAAAGTCACGATTTGCTGGCTGGTCTCTTCTCTGTTGCACTTGTCGTCGTTTGGGTTTAATCAAACGCCCGGACGTTATCCGGCTCGCTGCCCTTTGGTGTTCGGACTTTCCTCTTTCAGTTTTTTAACCGAAAAGCGATTGCCCGATTTGTTCCGTTTGCTTGGCAGAAGTATTTTAGCAAGAAATGTTCAACAAATACAATTGAAGTTTTTAATGCTTTTCGTGTGGATAAATTTATGAAATTACTATATTTTCAGAGTTTATAAATTTCAAAAAAACTTTGTTAGCTAATTTCCCGTTACGATTGTGTAGCCTGCTTCAAGTATCGGTTATAAAAGCTAAAAAAGGCGTGTTTTCTATTTCTCTTGGGTATTTTTTATTTTTTGTTTGCGGGTAGAATGTCGGGCGAAAATAGATGCGACCAGTTTTTTATAAAAAGCTCGGAAACAAGTTGCTCAACAGCATCTGAGGTTTTGCATTTTAATAACTGTTTTGTAATTTCGCGTGCTTCCTCAAAAGCAATCGCCGAGATTGTTTTCCGAACTCGCAAAATCGAATTCGGATTCATACTCAACTCATTTGCGCCGAGACCGATTAAAATTGCCGCATATACGGGTGAGCCAGCCATCTCGCCGCAAATCACGAGCGGGATTTTGCTCGTTTCCGCAACGTCTATAACTCGTTTAATCGAACGCAAAACCGCCGGATGAAGCGTGCGAAACCAATCGGCAACTGCTTCATTATCGCGGTCAACTGCAAGTAGATACTGCACTAAATCATTTGTTCCGAGACTTAAGAAATCGACTTCTTGGGCAATTTCCTCAACCATAAAAATTGTTGCCGGAACTTCAATCATTGCGCCGATTCGAGGATTTCCGAATTTAATTTTCTGCTTTTTTAAGTTCAGCTTTTCTTTTTTCAATACAGATTTGGTCAACAAAATTTCCGAAACATCCGAAATCATCGGCAGAACAATGTCAATTTTGTTTTCGGCAGATGCTTGAAGAAGTGCGCGAAGCTGAATGTGAAATTGTTTTTTCTGAGATAACCACAGGCGAACACCGCGTAATCCGAGTGCTGAATTCTGCTCTCTTTCCTCGCTTTCTTCCGCCAATTGTTCGACATTTAAATCGAAAGTGCGAATACGAACGCCGTCTTCGCCGGCCGATTTAGCTGCTTTTTTATACGCTTCGATTTGTTCGTCTTCGGACGGAAAACCTTTGTACCGGTTAAATAAAAACTCGGAACGATAAAGCCCGATGCCGCGTGCGCCGTAACGCCTGGCTTTGACATAACCGGACGGCAAATCGACATTTGCCCGAATCGTTATTTCACGCCCGTCCAAGGTTGCGAGTCGCGGTTTAATCTTTCTGGTTTTTTCGGAATTGATTTCTTGAAATTGTGCCGCTTCAATTTTGAATTTCTGCGATGTTTCCTTCTTCGGATGCAAAATAACTTTTCCGTTATATCCATCGACGATAACTTCGTCGCCTGTTTGAACACGCCGCAAAATTCCTTTCAAACCGGTTACGGCAGGCAGATTTAATTCCCGCGCCAAAATAAAAGTGTGTGATGTCCAGCCACCTCTTTCAGTGATTATTGCCCGCGGCTGGCTGTCGGTTAATTCGATTAAAGTCGAAGGTTTGAGTTCTTTGGCAACAATTATCGAATCTTTTTCCAAATGGACGATTGATTTTTGTTCGCCGACGACGAGAGCCGCCTGAAGTCTGTCTGAAACATCTTCAACATCAATGTAACGCTCTCTTAAATGCCCGTCGGCAATAGTTTTGTAAGCGGTTAAATAATCGTCGGTAACAAGTTTGACCGCCCATTCAGAATTAATTTTTCCGTCTTTAATCGTATTTTCAATTTTGGAAAGCAAGGATTTGTCTTCGAGTATTAAAAGATGCGCGTCAAAAATACTCGTTTTATTTTCTAATACAATCTCTGACTTTTGCGCATTTATATTTTTCAATTGGCTTTTGGCAAGCCGCACAGCGACGCGAAAACGGAGCAGTTCTTTCTCTATTTCGGAATCCTGCAATTTAATTCGATAAAATTGTCTTTTATTGCCTTGCAGACAAACGACTCGTCCGATGGCAATGCCTCTGGAAACCGCACGCACGTTCAAAATTGTTTCGCTGTTATTTTTTCGTGAGAGCAAGTCTTGACTATTTTCGTCAAAAACAATCATTTGTCTAAAATAAAGGTGAATTCAAAGTGTAGTAACTCAAGCAATTGAAATATTTCTAATTTCCAAAATCAAAACTGCTGCCGCCGCTGCTTTGTGAGGGGAAAAACGGTTTTAGAAGTCCGGCAAAGGCTCTTAAGTTTCTGGTTTGAATAAGTATCTCGCCCGGACCGGAAAATTCCGCAACCAAGCCTTCGCCGCTCAGAAAACTTCGGAAAAATCCGCCTTTTGCAGCTTTCCGTAGGTTGTATTGCATTTGACCTTCCCAAGCGACCAGATGTCCGGTATCAACGACATAATTCTCGTCGGGGCGCAACGTTTTTCGATGAATCGCGCCGAATGACGAAACAAGCAGAAGTCCTGTTCCGGTAATTTGCAGGAGAAATAAACCTTCACCGCCGAGCCAAGATTTCGCGTTGCCGAACTTGGTATCAACCTGCAAACCCGTGTCGCCTGCAAGGTAAGAACTCGACTGCACCATAAAAGTTTGGTTATTCATTTCGATTCCGGCAACATCTCCGGGCGCACCGGGCGCAAATGTTACTTCGCCCGCGCCGTTTTTTGCCGTAAAAGTTGAAACAAACGCCGATTCACCGCCGACAGCGCGTTTTAATGCGCCGAAAACTCCGCCTTTTAGTTCCGAATGAAGGTCGACATTCGCCGACATCGAAACCATTGCGCCCGCTTCTGCTGAGATTGATTGTTCGTGCTGCAAATTTACAACTGCCAGAGCAAAGGAGCCTGGATGTTTGATTTCCCAGGTGTAACCGCGCCCCCGCCCCCGCCCGTCAGCATCAAACTGAAACGCTCCGCGCTTTTGAGATTGTTGATTGCCGTAATTCGTCGGCTGATTTTCCGAACTGTATTGCTGTTGTTGATTGGCGTAATTTGCCTGCGGCTGATTCTGCGGCGGTTGCGAGGGCGACGAAGATTGCATTCGATAACCACAGCTTCCGCAAAAATTAGCATTCGGTAAAAGTATCGCGTTGCATTTCGGGCAATTCATTGTCTTTAACTGATACCGGTAATTGATAGCTGATAGTTTAGATTAAACTTTTCTTCATTATCAGTTATCAGTTATCCGCTAATCTTCACTCCCTTTGATTTCTCAAAAATAATTTGACAGGCTTCTTCAGCCGTACTAGCAAAATCAAGCCAAGAAACATCCGTATCGCTGACCGCTAAATGTTTTTGCCAACACTCGACAACCGGTTTCCAACAATCGCCTAAAAGAACCAGCGGACGTTTATCAATCACACCCGTTTGCAGTTTATTCCAAACCAGCGAAATTTCCGTAACCGTTCCCATTCCGCCGCGAATGGCGATGAAACCGACTGACCTCATAATCAAGTTTTGCAATCTGTCGTAAAAATGATTAGTTGCAACTTTATCGGTTAAATAACGGTTGGGCTCGGAACGAAACTGATTCATCACGATACCGAAAACACGCCCGCCTTTCTCGCGTGCGCCGCGCGACGCGCCTTCCATAACTCCCAGATAACCACCCGTGCAGATGGTAAAACCGGCTTTGGCAAGCGTTCCGCCGACTTCTCTCGCCTGCCGATATTCAGCCGAATCTTCAACGCAACGCGAGCCGCCGAAAATTGTAACGATTTTATCTTGAGTTGTTTCCATCACGGTTGTTTAGTACGAAATGTATTTTATAAAAATCTGTTTTATTATATCCGACTGCCTGCGTAAGACAAACCATTTACGCGGGGGCAATTAATTCTTCAGGAGTCGGATTTCCCGCTTCGTGAATGGCGCGGGTAGTGTCTGTGAACAGCAGAATTAAAATTCCGATGGCAAAAAACACAATCATAGACAAAATTGCCTGCCTAAACGAGCCGGTTATTCCCACGACAATTGCAAAAACCAGCGAGCCGACCAGAGAAGTGCCGCGCTCGGAAATCTCGTAAAGTCCGAAAAAAGAAGATTCGCGCCCCGCAGGAATCATCTGCGAATAGAGCGAGCGCGAAAGTGCCTGCGAACTGCCCAACACTAGACCGATAAAAACGCTCATCACCCAAGCTTGCCAAATCGTCTGCAAGAATCCGTAGGCAAAAATAACGATACAAATCCAGATGAAAAGAGAAATTAAAAGTGTTTTTTTAGCACCGATAATTCGCGCCAAACGTTCAAAACTTATCGAGCCGACGAGAGCGGAAATTTGCGCCGCCAAAAAAATCCCCAAAAGAAACGATTGGCTGGCTTCTTCGCCTCTGGCGACAAACAGTTCTTGGGCGAGAAAAACCGACGCGCTGGTTATCACCGTTTGAATTCCGTTGTTGTAGCAAAAGGAAGCGAGGAGAAATTGAGCAGTCGAGCGTAATCTTATCAGTTGTTTAAGTGTATTGCCGAGTTCGCTGAATCCGATTGATACGAGATTTCTGTCTTTGGGAAGTTTTTTTACCGCGCCGCGCGATTTGATAAAATAAAAAGTCAGCAATGCGAAAATTCCCCACCAGAGCGATGCCGCTAAAAGCGATAAACGAACGGCAAACGAGGTCGTTAAGCCAAACGATTCGGCATTTTGAACGAATAAAATGTTCAAAACCAGCATAATAATTCCGCCGACATAACCGGTCGCAAAACCGTAACTCGAAATAAAATCGCGTTTGTCTTCAGTTGTCAAATCAACTAAATAAGCGTTGTAAAAAACATTTGCCGCGCCGTAACTCAAATTTGCGATAATCAGCAAAACGCTTCCGAAAACATAAAAATTGTCGGTTACAAAAAACAACAAACAACTTGCCGCGACACCCAAATAACAAAAAAATGCCATCAGGCGTTTTTTAAGATTTGAATAATCGGCAATACCGCCTAAAATGGGCAGGAAAAGAACTTGGCAAAAAACCGAAACCGTGATGCTCACAAAAAAAAGATTTTTTGCCGTTACCGCTCCGAGAAACCCGAAATCAAAAATAACGCCGTTTTCGCCGACGTGCGCCTGCGCCAGCGAAGTCAAATAAGGTGCCAGCAGAACGCTGACGACGGTTGTATAAAAAGCGGAGTTTGCCCAATCATACGCCAGCCAGCCAAAAATTTCGCGGCGGTCATTTTTTTTTAGTGTCGCTTCTTCCATAGATAATTTGGAATCAAATTTGAGGATTAATTACATTCGTCCAGAGCAAAATCAAAATTGCACTGCCGAGAACGAGGCGGTAAATAATGAAAATTCCGGTGGAACGCTTTCGCAGAAACGAAAGCAGAAACCAGATTGAAAGATAACCGACAATCGCGGAAACGAGCGTTCCGACCAGAAGCGGCGCAAAACTCGGTGGCGGCAAAAGCAGCAACGCCTCCTTCAGTTGGAGCAAACCGCTGGCGGTGATTGCGGGAATCGAAAGCAAAAACGAAAATCTGGCGGCGGCTTCACGTTTTTGACCGGCGAAAAGTCCGCCCATAATTGTCGAACCCGAACGACTTGCGCCCGGCAATAATGCCAAAACCTGTGCAAATCCGACGGCAATTGCATCGATTATACTGAAATCCTTTATTTCCTTACGCTGACTTCCCACCGCTTCGGCTACTGCAAGTAAAATCGCAACCGCAATCAGCATTACGGCTATTATCCAAAGATTTTTCGTAAACGCGCCTTCGATTACTTCTTTGAAAATCAAACCGACCACTCCAATCGGAATCGAACCCAAGATTATCAACCAGCCGAGCCACGCTTCTTCCGACAGCCAAATCGGGCGAATGCCGTGCGTGCCTGAAAATCTCACGTTGCGCTTGCGCGTCAATAAATTCCAATGGTCGCGGAAAAACGCGGCGGTAATGCTCAAAATATCCGGCGCGAAATAAATAAATACAGCCAAAAGCGTTCCAAGCTGCAAAACGGCAATCGTCGCCGTGATTTGTTCGGGCTGCCCGTCATATAGATTAGTCAAACGGCTGGCAAAAACAAGGTGTGCTGTCGAGCTAATTGGTATAAATTCGGTTAAACCCTGGACAATGCCAAGAATTATTGCTTGCAGAAAACTCATAATTAAATCAATTACGAATTTCAAACTGAGAATTACGAGAAAAGAATTTAAATCGTCTTGTTTTGTTTTCTCTTAGTTCGTAATTTGAAATTCGTAATTTTTACTTATTCCCTAAATTGAGCGCGTCCGAAAATTCTATCATAAAGCCACGCCGGAAGAATTTTGCCAAACCGGACAAACGTCGCCAATTGCCAAGGAAACGCGGCGAATTTTTTACGTTTTTCGACGGCGCGTAAAAAATGTGGAATAGAATCTTCAAGCTCCATCAAAAACGGCATTTTATTATTGCGTCCCGATGTTAAAGGCGTCTTAATAAAGCCAGGTTGAATAATCGTTACGGCAACGCCTTTGTCCCGCACATCAAGTCGAACGCTTTCAAAAAACGCGGTCATTCCCGCCTTGCTCGCCGAATAAGCCGCGGATTTCGGCAAACCGCGAAAACCTGCCAGACTTGATACAGCGACAAGTTGACCGCTTTTTTTTTCAAGCATTGACGGCAAAACCGCGGAAACTGCGTTGACCGCGCCGAGCAAATTGATATTGATAACTTCAGCGACGGCTGCGGCATTGAAGTTTCGCGTTTCGGAATTATTTCCGCCGATGCCCGCGTTTGCAATCAAAACGTCTATTTTGCCGAACTCATTTCGCAAAGATTCCGCCGCTTCCGCAACGGCTTTCGCGTTGGTTACGTCAACCGCGAAATATCTCGCCCTGCCGCCGGTTTGTTCACATTTTTCGGTGAGTTCTCGTAACAATTCTTCGCGTCTTGCAAGCAGTCCAAGCGTCGCGCCGCGCTTCGCCATTGCCAAAGCCAACGCCTCGCCAATTCCGCTTGACGCGCCTGTCAGCAATACAACTTTATCCTTCCAAAACATAAATTAATGGAAAACGGAAAGTGGAAAATTTTAAATAATTTTGCATTTTCCACTTTCCGCTTTCCATTAGCAAAGTTCTGCAACATATTTGCTCAAAACTTTTAACGCTTTCGGCAAATCTTCCTGCTTTATCAACAAATGGTCGCGGGAAAATGCGGATAGTGCAACGATTGAAATCTCGGCTTCGGCTAAAATCCTTGACACTTCCGCCAAAAATCCGACGACATTAAAATCAAGTTCTATATTAAAAGTTAAAAGCCGAAAATTCCCTTCTGTTTTCGCGTCCCGAATCGCGTGGCGAATTACATTAAAATCAATCTTATCAACCAGCAGCGTAACTTCCCATTTGTCCCGAAAAATCATAAAAGGCGCGGTCATTCGCGGAGAAAGTTCGGGATTTTCGAGAAGTTTCAGCCA
Source organism: Pyrinomonadaceae bacterium (assembly GCA_035575965.1). Lineage (GTDB taxonomy): Bacteria > Acidobacteriota > Blastocatellia > Pyrinomonadales > Pyrinomonadaceae. Next base: position 16,675 of record DATLXD010000159.1, read on the forward strand.
GTCGTTATGCGTTAATGAAATTAAAAAAAATGTTTCCGGTGCAACTTCGACGCGAGTTTGACTTAAAATTTCCGCCGGATTTGAAGACCGTTCTGTAATCATCGGTAAAACTATCCGAACTTAATTTTTAAAACAAATTTTAATTTTCTAAAAAAGTAGACCGGTTTCTATTCTCAAAATTTCATCTTTTAAAAACTAAATTTCAATAACTGTCGGCACAATCACGGGCTTTGCGCCGATTTCACGTTGGGTAAATCTTTTCAGATGAACGCGCAAATTTTCAGCCAACAAGTTTTTATCTTTGAAGTTTTCGGGTTTCATTTCCGAAACAGCGTCGGCGATTGATGCTTGTGCATCTTGCAAAAATCCGTTGAGCGGACTGGCTCCGGCAACACCGTGCATTGTAATCTGCGCGGGAGATTTTAATATTTTGGTTTCCTTATCAATTGTTACGACCAGCGAAATTATTCCGCCAAAGGCGAGTTTTTTCCGTTCACGAACAATATCATAATCAATCTCGTCAAGTCCGTTTTCGTCTATAAATGTTTTGCCGACAAGGTAGCTTTCGACAACTCTCGCATAATTCGCATCAATTTCTAAAACATCGCCGTTTTCAATCAAAACCACGTTTTCATCCGTGTAGCCCGCAACGTGATTTTTGATAAATTCCTTGTGGCGAAAAAGCATCCGGTATTCTCCATGAATCGGGACGACGAATTTCGGTCTGGTGATTTCGACCATAATTTTGATGTCTTCCTGCGAAGCATGACCTGAGACGTGAATTAAGCGGCGTTTCTCTTCGATGATGTTGCCGCCGTGTTTATAGATTTCCCCGATAAGCCGCGAGATGGCGCGGTCATTGCCCGGAATTATCCGCGCCGAAAGAATCACCGTATCACCTTTTTCAATCGCTAAACCTTTGTAGCTACCCGATGCCATATTCCACAATGCCGCGCGAGATTCACCTTGCGAACCCGTTACCAAATAGACAATTTCATCATCGTCCAAAGTCCGCGACTCGCCGAGTTCGACTAAAGTATTGTGCGGAACTTTGAGCAAGCCCAAATCCGAAGCAATCTCGACATTCTTCAACATTGAACGCCCAAGCACGCAAACTTTACGGTTAAAAGAATGAGCGACATCGAAGACGACTTGCAGGCGATGAAGCGATGACGAGAATGTCGAAACGATAATTCTGCCTTCAGCCGTCGAAAAAATTTCTTCAAACGCGGGAATTACGGCTTGTTCGGAAGGCGTTCTGCCCGCAACGGTCGCGTTAGTCGAATCAGCCAAAAGAGCTAAAACACCCGCGTCGCCGTATTTCTTTAAAGTTTTTAAATCGTAAGGTTTGCCGATGACGGGCGTTTCGTCGAGTTTATAATCGCCCGTGTGGATAATCGTTCCGATCGGCGTTTTTATCGCCAGCGAAAAACAGTCAACCAGCGAATGCGAAGCGTGAATATATTCGATTTCAAAATTACCGATTTTTGTAACATCGTTCGCTTCGACGCGGTGCAGCAGAACGTCGTCCATCATTTTATGTTCGGAAAGTCGTTTGTCGGC
>DATLXD010000160.1:0-2046 GCA_035575965.1 Pyrinomonadaceae bacterium
TAGGTTAGACTATTTGTTGAAATGGGTAAAACAAAAGTAATCAAATTAACCGCCGAACAACGGGCGGAGTTGAAAAAAGGCTACCGAACGGGCAAAAGCCATGCTTTCCGTCTTCGCTGCCAGATGGTTTTATTGAAAAGCCCGTGCGCCGAACATTAAAAGTGCCGTCCCGATTTAAGAATCGCAGACGACTTTCAGTCGCCACCTTCGCGCCAAAACCCAAATCGCGGTCGTCTTCCTGCAAATCGGAAGAAGCACTAATAACGCGGTATGTATTTTGTTCCTGCACTTTATTCTTCTTGTCTGGAAAGAAATTCCTGTAATCCTTCCAGTTCGGGCAAAACCAGCAAATCTTTTGTGCGTCCGGCGGCGCGTTTAGCTTTGATTAAGCCTTCGATAGACAATACTTTTATATCAAAACCAAACAAACTCATTATCGTTGATTCCTTCTCAACATCGGAGTAATTACCGACACCTTTTACCTCGCCGAGCAAATCAATATCTCCGATTTCGGTTTCAAGTGTAAAATTAGTTCCGTCTAATAAAGTTTGCTCATCCCAAACAAAAGGCAAATCTTTGGAGAAACCTCGAAGGCGCGGTCTAAAGGACGCGAGTGCCTTGACAATACGTTTTAGATTTTCGCGTTCCCGTGAAAAACAAAAATCAAAGTCTTCCGTGACATACGCTGAAGAATGAAGATTAATTGCCACGCCGCCGATAATAACAAATTTAACTTCCTGTTCAGCCAGAGATATTATTGCCGGTCTTAGTTCCACCATTTGATTTCTCTCTTGACTTAATCGCTTCGCGCCTTAATTCATCGAAACTACGCATTGCTTGTTGTAATTCTTCCAATCTTTGTTCGGGCGTTAACTCCAATTTACGAACCAGCAAAGTTAAATCAATACCAAATTCTTTTGCCGCGGCGAGTTTGCTTCCCGGCGGCGGATTTAAAAATTTTTCGAGTTCCTTATCATTCATCAGCTTTTTAATCCGACATCTTCGAAAATTTTATCCAGCCACATATTCGACAATTTTTCCTGAATGCTGTTTGCTCTCAATCTGTCGTTCAAGTTTTTGAAATCAACAAAATCGAGATTCTGGTCTTGATTAAAACACGAAAATACGAAAAATTCTTCGCCCGTATGTGGGTTGACGTGGCGTTGCAGGCATTGGGCGCAAACCTCTTTCATCATACATTGCATCGGCGAGTTGATTGAGCCGATTGCCGTGTGCTGTTCTTTTAGATATGGTTTCAAAGATGCGTGTCTGGCTTCTTTCACGCCGTTCATCATTCGGTCTGAGCCGATGGCGATGATGCGGTCAACATCTTTTAAGTCAACATTTTGCTCGCCCAATTTTCCTTCGGCGTAAGCAACCATTGCCTGGACGATGTTGCCGCGAAAATGCGCGTCCTGCGGTCTTTCGGGTTGAATCTCGTCGCCGAAATCCGTCGCCCAGATAACTTTGTCGGTGGCGTTTTCGATTTCTTCGCGCTTGAACAAATCCGCGCCGTTTTTGTATCCGGCAAAATAAATGACGTGATTATTATTTTCACGCATCGCTTTCGCAATCGAAAACAAAACCGCGTTTCCGAGTCCGCCACCCGCGAGCAGAATCGTTTCGTTTTCAGGGATTTCAGTCGGCGTTCCGGTCGGACCCATTACGAGAACTTCTTCGCCTTCTTTCAAAAGCGAGCAAAGGCGCGACGACGTTCCCATTTCGAGAACAATCATCGAAAGTAAGCCTTTTTCTTCGTCAACCCACGCGCCGGTCAGTGCCAGACCTTCCATCATCAATCGCGTTCCTTCGACAACCGGCGCGGACGTTTCAAAATTTTGAAGGCGATAAAATTGTCCCGGCTCAAATTTTCTCGCCTGAAGCGGTGCTTTGACGACGACATCAATAATCGTCGGCGTTAAGCGTTCGATTTTCACAACGTAGGCGCGAAGCTGTTCGTCCAAAGTCACTTCGAGATTATCGAAGATTTTATCGCGCTCGGCTTGCGGCAAAGCTCCGCGTGTCGCTAATTCGTCGGCGAAAATT
>DATLXD010000161.1:0-3985 GCA_035575965.1 Pyrinomonadaceae bacterium
AGATAAATTGCCAGCAGAAGCATCAGCGCGATGTTGGTAATTGCACCGATGGTGCTTGAAAAATAACCGCCGATACGCGACCAAACGGAAGAATTGCTAAATGTCTCGACAAGTTCGCCGGTGCTTGGCATCTGTTCAATAATCAATCTGCCCCAACCGTAATTCGATAAAAACGCGCTGACTTTTTCCGCCGATTGCGGTAATTCCTGACGCAGATTTTTGACCTGTTCGCCGACGCTCGGCGCGAGCAGCAACACGCCTAATACCAAAAGAGCCGTCAGCAATGCCGAAACCAGCAAAACCGAATAACCTTCGGATAAACGCAAGTAACGCCTAGCGATATTTGCCAAACCGTGCAGAAAAATCGCCAGCAAAATTGCGCCGAAAAGCAATAAAATAACGTCTATTACATAAATCATTCCCAAGACGAGCAAAATTATCAGCGTCACGACGGCGCAGATTATCAGCACGCGCCTGGTAAAATTTTCGTTTGAATTCTCGGTTAAAATCATTAGATTAAGTAAATTTATCTCGCCCGATTTTCGCAGTCAGACGCGCGAATCTTGCAAATCGAAAGTAATTTGAAAAGCAGTCGCATTTCTTATCCCGTCGCGCTTTGAACTTCAGCGGCAAACAATTTTTTTCGGTCGCATTTTGTTCTGCCAAAACATTGGCTGACAACAAAACAAAAGTTATCCATAATAAATCAGCCAGAAGAAGATGAATAATCTGCAACAAAATCGGCGCGTGTGTCAAAAGCGTTATCGCGCCTGAAGCGAATTGAATCAAAATCAACACGCACAGTATATTTGCCCAACGATTAATACGGACATTTTCCTTAGCCTGCGACTTTAGCCAGCCTGCTATGATAACCAGAAAAAAACCGACTGCAGCTGACAAAATCGGATGGATTACACGCAACCTGAGCAAAATATGTGAGGTTGCGGAAAAATCACTGACCAAACCTTCCGCCAGCGAAGATGAAGGAAAAATCATATTGCTCAAAGCTGCTATCGAGCCGCTTATTCCAACAAATAATATCCCGAAAATTCCCAAACCGAGCAGCAGTAGCGTTTTTGATTTCACATTGAAATTCAACTTTTTTCCGCCGCTCGCAAACCACGCGGTCAAAGTCAATAATGCCAACAAAATAAAGGTGTTTATCAAATGTCCTGCCATCCAGAAAGGACGTTCGGGAGTTAATGTTTCCGCCGTATTTCCGGTTAAGACCAGCCTCGCGCCGATAAGTCCTTCGATAGCCACAAATACAAAGGAACCGATAACGGCTTTCAGCAAATAACTTTTTCTTTCGGAATTGCGGGAAAACCAATTTACAACCGCCCAAATCAGTAAAATCAAGATAAAAAAACCGGCTAAACTACTTGTAATTCGATGAGAAAATTCAATAATAGTTTTTAACTGCGGCGCGCTCGGTATGATTTCGCCACCGCAGGTCAGCCAATGCTGCCCGCAGCCGTCACCTGATTTTGAGGCTCGCAAAAAAACACCCCAAAGAATTACGATGATATTGTATGCCAAAACAAACCACGCATATTTGGCAAATCTCGTCAGTTTTAATTCCCCGTTCATTTTGTTAAATTTAAATCTCGGAACTTTTATAAAACATAGAATATCACTTAAAACCTAAAATATAAAAAACGCTAATTATTAACAAAACCCGATGGAAATCGAACATTTTTTTACTTGTCCATATTGCTGGCAAACGATTTCAATGATTTTGGATTTGTCGACTGCCGAACAAAGTTACGTCGAGGATTGCGAAGTCTGCTGCAATCCGATTCAAATCAGCTACACTGCTGAAAATTTTGTATTAAATGATTTTTCCGCCGGCAGTATAGAGCAATGAGAAAGGAACGCATCGACAAACTTATCGTCGAATCAGGCTTTTCCGATTCACTCATAAAAGCCCAGGCACTTATAATGTCAGGCATAGTTCTAGTCAATGAGCAGCGTGTTGAAAAGCCTTCCGAACTATTTTCTTCCGAAGCAATAATCAGAATTAAGGGTGAAGCGGAAAAACACAAATATGTCGGGCGCGGCGGCTTGAAACTCGAAAGAGCTTTAAAAGAATTTCACATACAGCCAAACGGATATGTTTGTCTGGATGTCGGCGCATCAACCGGCGGTTTTACTGATTGCCTATTGCAGAACGGAGCAAAAAAAGTTATTTCAGTTGATGCCGGAACAAATCAAATTGTTTGGAAACTAAGAAACGATGAAAGAGTTGAAGTTCGTGAAAATACTAACGCACGTAATCTTAAGCCGGAGGACTTCGACGAAAAATTTGATTTAATCGTTATGGATGTTTCTTTTATTTCTGTAACGAAAATCTTTTCTGCTCTTTTACCGCTTTTGAAGGATAAAGGAAAAATTATTACGCTCGTTAAACCGCAGTTTGAAGTCAAAAAAGGCGAAGTCGGGAAAGGCGGAATTGTCCGCGAAACGGAAAAGCACAAAGAAGTTCTGTTGCGAGTAAATCAAGCGGCTGAACAAATCGGGTTAAATGTTTTGGACGTAATCGAATCGCCAATTTTGGGCGCGGACGGAAATAAAGAATTTTTGGTTTTATATGAAAAGCGAAAGGAAAATCGAATCTGTTGAAAAGCCGGAAAAATTTATCGAAGGCATTGACTATTATTTGGAAAACGGTTTGATGGTTTTAACCGCGCATTTCTTGCTCAAACGCGGTTACTGTTGTGGAAACAGATGTTTAAATTGTCCTTACGCACAAGAAAAAGACCAAAATTTACAACAAAAAGGTTTCTAATTCACGATTCTGCTTATTAGTTACATTCGACTTGGCAAATGTGTTCGGTTTTGGCGCATGAGTTATTGTTATTGTATTATTTGACGAACAACAAATTTCAGCTAATCTTTCATATTCTCCCTGCATTTTCTCTTGTGAATTCAGCCATACAAGCGTTTCTCGCAGAACTTGCGCGGCAAAAACATCTTCCGGTTCCGTAATTTTATAGTGCATCCATTTGCCGTCGCGTCTTGCTTCGACGATTCCCGCACCACGCAGATAAGCCAAGTGCCGAGAGATTTTCGGTTGACTTTCCTTCAATACTTCAACCAGAAAGCAGACGCAGATTTCACCTTCGCGCATCAAGTTCAATAGTCGCAGTCGCGTCTTATCCGCTAATGCCAAAAAAAAAGTTTCCATTTCAGATAATTTTTTTTCAATGTTCATAAAAGTAAAATTAACACAAAAGCATAAGTTTGTCTTGACAAAAAATTTCCTTCGGCATATATTCGATTATACATATATGTATTAGCATATATGATTAAGGAGAACAAAAATATGAATAATACAGTTTCGACACTCAAAGCGCATATTTCGCTAAATGTAACAGATGTTTCCAGAAGCATAGAGTTTTACCGGGAACTTTTTGGCATTGAGCCATCGAAAGTTAGACAAGGTTACGCAAAATTTGACGTGCAAAATCCGCCGTTAAATCTTGCTTTAAACGAAAATTCTTTAGCAGGAAATGGCGCATTGTCGCATTTGGGAATTCAAGTTGCTTCGACCGAAGATGTTTTGGAAACGAAAAATCGCTGGGAAAAATCAGGACTACCGACGAAAGACGAAATGCAGACTAATTGCTGTTACGCGCTTCAAGATAAAGTATGGACGAGCGACCCTGACGGTAATGAATGGGAAGTTTTTGTTGTTTTGGAAGACAATTTGACGCAAGCCGACCCGTGCGAATGTGGCAGCAAATTGGTTGAAGAAAAAACGGCGGAGAAAATTTCTGAATTGAGTCGTGTTTCTGAGTCAGTTCCAATTAGCATCAATCGTGAATTTCAAAAATCCTGCTGTTAGTTAAAAAAAGTCGCCAAAACGATTCTCTGCTTTGGCGACTTTTTGATTTAATGGTAGAGACGAACGGAAAATAATTACCGATTCGGAAAATGCGTTTAACAAAATATGGAATTAAAGCGAAAAGCGGTCTCCGAGTTT
>DATLXD010000162.1:0-5970 GCA_035575965.1 Pyrinomonadaceae bacterium
ACTTCCAAACCCAAAACCGAATGTTTCGTTACGCCGTATTTCGGCGTTCGCATTCCGCCCGCATTTTCCGCAATGTTGCCGCCGATAAACGAATCTTTATACGAAGCCGGGTCGGGCGGAAAAAGCAAGCCGTATTTTTCAACTGCTTGCTGCAATGCATAAGTCGTAAGTCCGGGCTGGCAAATCACATACAAATCATCAGGATTTACTTCGATGATTTTATTCATTCTGTCAGTGCCGACGACAATGCCGCCGTCAACCGGGACTGCGCCGCCCGTGTAGCCGACACCGCCGCCGCGTGCCGTGACGGGAAAAAGATATTCGTTGGCGAGTTTGAGAATTTTGGAAACTTGTTCGGTGCTTTCGGGAAACACGACGGCTTCGGGCGGAAACTTTTCCTTGACCGCATCCGCGCCGTAAGGCTCGACTTTTTCCGGCTCGATTAAGACATTTTCCGCGCCGACAATTTGTTTTAATTTTTCGATTACTTCGGGTTTTGAAGCATTCGTGTTTGCGCGCGGCTTGGCGTTGAAATGGATTGATTGAAACATAATAGGCTAATTTTTATTCTCAAAACTTTTCCTTATCTTTTTTGCATTAATACTAAAAGAACATTTACTCAATTGCCTCTATTCTGTCGCGGAAAACATTAACAAGTTTGTGATTTTCGCTCAAGTCAATCACATCATCCCAAATTGCTGTCGTAACTGTAAAAAAATCGCGCATCTTCATATTTCCGAAACGGATGTGAATCACTTTCGGTGGCGGTTAGTGAAAGATAATGCGGTTTGAAAAATCGCTGTCTTTGGTAACTATTGTCAGGTTGTTTTCTTTTGCGTAACTCCAAATTTCCTCGTCAGTCCATTCGTCATCAATGTCGGTTTGATGAATATAGTCATCACTGTTCCACAGCGAAAAACGGTAAGGCAAATTTACGTCAATCAAGTATTTCGCCATTTTATACAAACGATTTAATAACGTAATTTCGATTCATCAAACGGGAAGCAAATTCGAGACACGCCGCGATGTCTTCGCGTTCGAGCGAAGGATATTGATTGAGAACTTCTTCGACGCTTTCGCCCGCGCTCAAAAATTCCAAGACGGTTTGCACCGTAATTCTCTTGCCGCGAATCGTCGGTTTGCCGCCGCAAATTTTCTCGTCAATCGTAATTCTTTCTGACACAAACTGCATATCTCACCTCGTCGTTAGATTTTAACATTCCTTTCGGAATTCAAATAACTCTTTGACCGTATCTGTCTTTGAAATATTACTTGCGGTGTTGAAATGCATTGATTGTAGCAAACTCAAATTATTCTATTTTTGTTCCGTATATTTTACAATCAATGGAAACTTGCCAACGCGGGCGAAAAAGTGTTTAATCTTAGTTTGCTCTGTCAGCCGATAATCCGAGCAACTGGGAGTGTGATAAACAAGAATGGCTTATGTATCAGTAAACAATAACGAATCAATTGAGAGCGCTCTGCGACGTTTTAAGCGCAAAGTGATTACCGAAGAGATTATCAAGGATTTGAAAAGACACGCGCATTTCGTGCCGCCCGGACAAAAGGCGAAACTCAAATCGGTGAATGCACGCAAGCGCAACCGTAAGCGTTTTCGCCCGACCGCACCGCGAACGACGAACCAGAATCAAAACCAAAATTTTAATCAAAATAGATAGTTTTGTATTTTTATACTTTCACCGATGCGTGATTGCGAAAAAGTTTTATTATAAAACGTCGCATTTCACGCATCGAATTGTTTTAAAATGAACGGGGAAAAAATTCGCATTTTAATTACGAATGACGACGGCATTCACGCAGAAGGCATCAAGGCATTGGAAAACGCTTTGCGTGAAATCGGCGATATTTTCGTTGTCGCGCCCGAATCGGAAATGAGCGGCGCGTCGCACAGTTTAACTTTATCGCGTCCGCTTCGCATTCGGCAGATTGACCGGCGGCACTGGACGGTTGACGGCACTCCGACCGATTGCGTAACGCTTGCCTTAAACAGAATTTTGCCGGTTGAACAACGTCCGCACATTTGCGCTTCAGGCATCAATCACGGCGCGAATTTGGGCGATGACGCGACTTATTCGGGAACGGTTGCCGGTGCTTTAGAATCCACGATTTTAGGCGTTCCGGGAATTGCCTTCAGTTTGGCGGTTTCAAGAAATCAAGATTTCACCGCGTCGGCAAAAATCGCCAGGCAAATGACGGAAAAGGCGATAAAGGAAGGCTTACCCGAAGGAACTTTGTTAAATATCAACATCCCGATAGGCGAGCCGCGAGGCATTCGTGTTACTAAACAAGGCTTTAAGGATGCGCGTCCGATTATCAGCGAACACACTGACCCGCGCGGAAAACTTTATTATTGGATTGGCGAAGAACGCAACGGTTTTCACGCCGAAGGCGGCACGGATTTTGAAGCAATTGACGAAGGATTTGTTTCCGTTACGCCGATGCGCAGCGATTTGACGAATCATCATGCGATTGAGGTTTTGAAAAATTGGAACAACGACATCAATTTTGGATTTTAGATTTCGGATTTTCGATTGCAAAAGAAATTAGAACGCTAATTTGCTAAGGTTAATTACGATTGGTTAAGGTAAAATCTTACATAATCATAACTAATCTTAACAAATTAGTGTTCCTTTGATTTAAATCTAAAATCCAAAATCGAGCTATGGACGAATATCAAATTCCGCGTGAGCGAATGATTCAGAGGTTGCGCGAACATTATAAAATCCGCGACGAAAAGGTTTTGGATGTGATGCGCCGAATTCCGCGCCATTTATTCGTTCCCGAAGCCTTAAAATCACAAGCCTATAAAGACAACGCGCTTCCGATTGCCGCAAATCAAACTATCTCGCAGCCGTTTATCGTGGCGCGAATGACGGAACTGCTTGAACTGAATCCGCAATCAAAGATTTTAGAAATTGGCGCGGGTTCGGGCTATCAAACGGTGATTTTATCGCAATTAGCGCAGAGGGTTTATGCTATTGAGCGAGTTCCGCAACTCGCTAATGAAGCGCAACACAGACTGCAAAATTTGAAAATTCAAAATGTTACGCTGCGCTGCGCCGATGGCACAAACGGCTGGGAAGCTCACGCGCCGTTTGACGCAGTTCTGGTTGCGGCGGGAAGTCCGAGCCTTCCAAAACCTTTGTTAAATCAGCTTAAAATCGGCGGCAAACTCGTTGTGCCTGTCGGACAAGACCAAAAAACGCAAAATTTAATTCGCGTTACGCGCAGCACGGCGAAAGATTTTCAAACCGAAGATTTTGGCGCGTGCGCTTTTGTGCCTTTAATCGGCGAACACGGCTGGCAAAACAATCAATAAGATCTATACTTTCGCGTAGGTCAAACCCGTCTGCCCCTGATATTTCCCACCTCTGTCCGAGTAAGAAACAGCACAATCTTCGTCGGACTCAAAAAATAAAATCTGCCCGATGCCTTCGTTGACATAAACTCGAAGCGGCAAATTTGCCAGATTCGCAATTTCTACGACCAATCTTCCCGTCCAACCGGCTTCGAGCGGTGTCGTATTCACCAATAAACCCGCGCGCGCATACGTTGATTTTCCAAGTGCGATTCCGGTTACGTTGCGCGGCATTTTAAAGGTTTCAACCGTTACGCCGAGTCCGTAATGATGCGGCGGTAAAATATAGTATTTTGCGTCATCGTCGGCAGCGCGAAGTTCCGGTTCAATCAAGGAATTTTCATCAAAACGCTTCGGGTCAATCTCAAGACCGAAGACTGATGAAAAAATACGAAAGCCGTCATCCGCCAAGCGCATATCGTAGCCGTAGCTTGATGCGCCGGCAGAAATTATGCGGTTTCCGTTCGCTTCTCTGGCGAGTTCCGGCAAAAACGGAGTTATCATTTGCTGCTCGGCTGCCATTCGGCGAATCCATAAATCAGATTTGATAGTCATTCGTATAACATCTTACAAAATCAGTCTTTTTGTCAAAAAGCATTTGTTTGGATTCTTAAAATAAATGAAGCCTGTGCATAAATCAGGATCGAATTCTCCAGCGAGCAGATTCAATCAGTTCTTTGATAACAAATAAAGGTTTATTCTGACTGAAATTCATCAGAAAAACGAATTGATAAAGCCACACGCAAGCTAAGATAAACGCGCCATTTTTATTTTTGCCTTTGACTTGGCAAGTTTTCAAATCAAAAATCTGGATGATTCTTTAATTTTTTGCAAAAGACGCAAAAGTTCGTCAGAAAAAATAGGTTTCATCACCAAAAGGATGGCAGAAATAGTCTTATTTCTGCCTCCTCTGACGAAACTTAAAACCTAAACTGTTGTTATCAAAGAACTTTTATTTGCACAGTCTTCAAATAAATTGGTAAAACCTCGCGTGTTTATTTATAAGGTTATTATCGAAGGTAAAAATCTGACTTTTTATAAAAAATTTGATATAAATTCAGACATTCCGATTTTAATAACGCTTTCGTTTGAAATGAAATTCTATGCTTTTCCTCATTCAATCCGCCGCCGTCTACGGCATTGACGCGCTCATCGTCGACATCGAAGTAAATTTACAGCCGATAAAAGGTGAAGCCGACACAATTTCACCCGTTTTAATTGTCGGTTTGCCCGACACCGCTATACGTGAATCGCGCGAACGGATTCGCGCCGCAATTACTAACAGTTCGTATTTCTTTCCGTTTCACAAAACGACGATAAATCTCGCGCCCGCCGATGTTCGCAAAGAAGGCGCGAGCTTTGATTTGCCGATTGCCTTGGGAATTTTGGGCGCGAACGGCGATTTGGGAAACGGCGACGGTTTGGAAGACACTTTGAGCGTCGGCGAATTATCGCTCGACGGGCGCGTGCGTCCCGTGCGCGGCGCGCTTTCGATTGCATTGCGGGCGCGTGAAAACGGCATCAAAAATCTGCTTATTCCCGAAGAAAACGCAACCGAAGCCGCAGTCGTTTCAGGCGTTGATGTTTATCCGGTAAAAGATTTGCGCCAAGCCGTTGAACTATGCCGCGATTTACAAGGTGGACAATCTGCGCGATTTTCGCCCTTAAAGTTAGACATCGCTGCAATGAAAAACATTGACAATCGTTATCGTATTGATTTTGCCGAAGTGCGCGGACAACTTAGCACGAAACGCGCTCTGGAAATTGCCAGCGCGGGCGGACACAACATTCTTTTAATCGGTCCGCCGGGTTCGGGCAAGACAATGCTGGCGAAAAGACTTCCGACGATTTTGCCGCCGCTCGAATTCGAAGAATCTCTGGAGATTACGAAAATTCATTCGGTAGCCGGACTCACAGGGAAAACAGGTTTGATAACCGAGCGTCCGTTTAAAAATCCACACCACACGGTTTCGCAAGCCGGACTTATCGGCGGCGGTTCGATTCCGAAACCGGGCGAAGTTTCGCTTGCTCATTTGGGAGTTTTATTTCTTGATGAACTGCCGGAATTTGCCCGAGGCGTTTTGGAAGTTTTGCGGCAACCGATGGAAGATAAGGAAGTTACGATTAGCCGCGCCGCGACATCTTTGACTTTTCCTGCCAGTTTTATGCTCGTCGCTTCAATGAATCCGTGTCCGTGCGGATATTTCGGCTCGACGAGAGAATGCAAATGCTCGCCGCTGCAAATTCAGCGATATGTCGGCAAAATTTCAGGACCTTTGCTTGATAGAATTGATATTCACATAGACGTTCCCGCCGTCAATTTCAAAGAACTGCGCGGCAAAGGCGTTCCCGTCGGCGACAGTTCCGAACTGATTCGCGCGCGAGTTATAAAAGCGCGTGAAATTCAACTCGAAAGATTTTCCGGCGACGGCGTTTTTTCAAATTCGGCGATGTCGCCGACGCAGATTCGCAAATTTTGCGCTCTAGACGCAGACAGCGAAAATCTCCTTGAACGCGCAATGCTCAGGCAAGGACTGTCAGCCCGCGCTCACGACAGAATTTTGAAAGTCGCCCGCACGATTGCCGATTTG
>DATLXD010000163.1:0-1710 GCA_035575965.1 Pyrinomonadaceae bacterium
TAAATTTTTGCAACTTTTCAAGCCGCCGCGCGTGTTTGAGAAACGTCGGGCGGCTTTTGTTTTGTCTGAGATAATGTTGTAAAAACTTATGAATGTATGGCTTTGGACAAACTCGAGAATTCAGTTGCGGAGGTATTACGAGCCACCGTGCAAGCTGAAAAATTGTCTGACCACGAGCTAATCGAAGCCACCAAGAAGGGTGATGAAGATGCGTTTGCGGAAATCATGACCCGTTACCGAAGTCAGATAACAAATTATCTGTATCGCTTTTTGAACGATTACGAAGAAGCCGTTGATTTGGCACAGGAAACATTTGTTCGCGTCTATTTCGCCATTGAGCGGTATCACACGGATTATGCGTTTTCGACTTATATTTACCGGATTGCGACGAATCTGGCGATAAGCGAAATCCGGCGGCGCAAACGTCGGCGACTGGTATCTTTGACCGGACTTTTCCAGTTTGACGACGAGCCGCAGGCGCAGGATTTTCAACCACCCGATAAAAAGCCTTTGGCACTTGAAAATTTGATTGAAAGCGAGCAGACGGAAACGATTGCGCGGGCGATTGCAACATTGCCGGAAAAATATCGCGCGCCGATTGTCCTTCGGGATGTCGAAGGGAAAAGTTACGAAGAGGTTGCCGCCATTTTGAAACTCGGACTCGGCACAACCAAATCGCGCATCAGCCGCGCACGGAAACTTTTGAGAGAGAAATTACAAAATCATTTTTAATAATTTTATTTAAAAACTTTTATGAATTGTCGAGACTTTCTAAACGAATTCGAAGAACGAAACGCTTTGAGCGACGCGGCGATGCTGCACTTAAACCATTGTGCGGATTGCCGAAAAACAAACGTGGTTCAAACGCGCGTCTGGCAGGCGATTGACGGCTTCGCGCCGGTTGACACGCCGAACGATTTTAATTTTCGCGTCAAAGCCAGAATCGCCAACGCCAAACCGCACAATTTCCAGCCGCAGTTTTTTCCTGTTCTGCGCTACGTTCTGCCTTTGAGCGTAATCGGTTTGATTTTGGCTTTTGTCGTCTTTAACGGAATTTATTCGCTTGACGATAAAACCATTTCGCCGATTGCAGAAAGTAAATTCCAAACACCTGATAAGAAGGAAAATTTGTCGGCAAGTTCTTTGCCGGCTGAACAAATTACCGATGACCTTGAACCTTCAAAAGCTCAACAATCAATTACCGCTAATCCGAATACACAAACACCTGAAAATAAAAAAGAGTTGAAAACTCCCCAAGTCGAAACTCGATTGGTCGCGGCTAAATCCACCAAAAAACCGCGAGTCCAACAGGAGAAAGATAAAGGGAATAATTTCGGCAGTTCGGTTGATAGTGCTATATCCACGCCGCGAATTTTTACGCCGAGAGGTTTGAATCCGATTCAGAAGATTGAAACTCCGTCGAATTTCGAGAAAATAAATCCGATAACAGCCGGACAGATTTTGTCGGAACTCGGCATCGAAACCGTTTCAAAAAATGGAAAGTGGGAAGTTAAATCGGTCAAACAAAACAGTGTCGGTGAGCGTTCTGATGTGAAAGTCGGTGATTTGATTGAAGCGATTGACGGCGAAAAACTGACCGGCGAACCGATTCGCGCTAAAACAATCGAAGGAAAAAAACTGACAATTGTGCGCGGCGCGGAAAAAATTGAAATTTCCCTGCGTAATTAAGCGAGTTAAAATTTTTAGAAA
>DATLXD010000164.1:0-2433 GCA_035575965.1 Pyrinomonadaceae bacterium
GAGCGGAGTCGGCGCGATTCAAGACAGCAGCGATACGTCTTCCGACATCGCGCACATCGAGGGCGAAAACGAATAAATATGGAATTTAAAGATACTGAATCGCAAATCGAAGGCATCAAGAAAATTTTCGATGATGCAAAACAGGAAGACAATTGGAACTTGGGCGAAGAAATGCTTTACAGCTTTTACTTTGTGGACGAAGACGTTGACAAACTGGAAAAGCTCGGTTTGCAGCTCGAAGTCGACGGCTATGATTTTATAGATATTTTTGAACTCGGCGACGAGGAAACCGACGAATCAACCGGCGAATATCTGCTGCACATTGATAAAGTCGAGATTCACACGCCCGAATCTTTGGCACAGCGCAATGTCGAATTTGCAAAGCTCGCCGAAGAATATGAAATCAAAACCTACGACGGCTGGGAATTCGGTGAAGTCGGCGATTATGACGACGAAGATGAAGAAACAGAAGAATCATTGTCCACAGATGGACACGGATAAACACAAATATTAAAAGCAAATTTACCGGGATAATGAATGAAAACTTTTTCTTATACGGTTTTCGCGCTCGTCGCTTTTGCTTTTAATTCAATTCTCTGTCGGCTCGCGCTCGGTTCGGAAGTGATTGACGCGGCGAGTTTTACATTGGTTCGTTTAATATCGGGCGCAGTTGCGCTGGTTGCAATAAGTTTATTTTTCGATAAAGAAGGATTAAACGAGCGGCGCGGAAATTGGCTTTCCGCGTTTTTTCTTTTTGCTTACGCCGTCTGTTTTTCGTTTGCGTATATCAGTCTGACAACCGGAACGGGCGCACTCATTTTGTTCGGTTCGGTTCAAGCGACTATGATTTTTGTCGCGCTCCTAAAAGGCGAGCGACCGAGAATTTTAGAATGGCTCGGTTTGGTTTTCGCGCTCGGCGGTTTAATTTATCTGGTGTTTCCGGGTTTAAGCTCGCCGCCGCTTTTGAGTTCTGTTTTGATGGTAACTGCAGGAATTGCCTGGGGTTTTTACACGCTTCGCGGGAAAGTGAGCGCGAATCCGTTAGCCGACACGACAGGAAATTTCCTCCGCGCCGTTCCGATGATTGTTTTCGTTGCGCTGTTTTTTCTTCCGCAAATTCATTTGTCGCAAATAGGAATTTTGCTTGCGGTTTTATCGGGCGCGATTGCCTCCGGCATCGGTTACGCGGTCTGGTATACCGCGCTAAAATTTCATACGGCGACGCGGGCGGCGATTCTCCAGCTTTCCGTTCCCGCGCTGGCGGCGACAGGCGGCGTGATTTTTTTGGCGGAAACGGTTTCTTTGCGGTTGTTGCTGGCGACGATTTTGATTCTCGGCGGTATTTCGCTGGCGATTCCCGGGCGCAAATATGGTAAAAGTTAAAGTGTGAACGAAGAACCGGAAGAATTTTTGCCGCCGTCTGAAAACGTCCAAATTCTGCGTTTTTGGCAGATGCTTTTCCTCGGCAAAGGCAGTTTTTTGCGCCAACTCATCCACGCTTTTATCAGCATCGCGCTGCGTCTTTTCTTTCGCCGCATCGAAGCCAGCGGAATCGAACGAGTTCCGACTGACGGCGCGGTAATTTTTGTTCTTAATCATCCGAATGGATTGATTGACCCCGCGCTCGTCTACGTTTCCTTGTCGCGCCGCGTTTCGTTTCTCGCAAAATCTACGCTTTTTCCGATTGCCGCCGCTCGTTTTCTCTTGGAGACGCTCGAGGTCTTGCCGGTTTACCGTCGTATCGACGCGGGCGCGGATATGTCAAAAAATCAGCAGACGTTTCGGGTTTGCCACGGGCTTCTCGCTCAAAATCGCTGTATCGCCATTTTCCCGGAAGGCATCTCGCACGACGAAACCAAACTGCAACCGATGAAAACCGGCGCGGCGCGAATCGCTTTGGGCGCGTTAGCCGTTGGCGAAGATTTACGTAGAAAAGGTTTACGCATTATGGCGGTCGGGCTTTATTACACTTCCAAAACCGCCTTTCGTAGCGAGGCGTTGATTCGTTACGGCGAAACAATCGAAGTTGAACCTGTTGCGCTCAACGAAAACGGCGAGCCGCCGCGCAGAGAAGTTTTGCAGTTGACGCGCAAAATCGAAACGGCTTTGCGAAACGTAACTTTGAATCTTGAAACGGCGGAAGAACTCGATACGGTTGTCAAAGCCGAAGCTCTTTTTTCCTCTGTTTACGAAAATCTTTTATTCAAGCAAAACTTGACCGAAACGTTTCAACGTCTGCAAAATCTGGCGGAAAAATACAAATTATTGGGGCAAAACGAACCCGAAAAGATGCGTCTTTTAAACGACAAAATTCTGCGCTACGAAAACGAATTACAGACAAGCGGCTTGAGTGTCGAAAGCCTATCCGTTTTGCAGCATCCGACGTGGTATGTTTTTCGCTATTTGATTTTGAGAATAATTCCTTTGATTTTG
>DATLXD010000165.1:0-2855 GCA_035575965.1 Pyrinomonadaceae bacterium
TAAATAAAAACTAAATTTGACGGGTTGAATAAACAGGATTAGTTCGCGCGATGAAGTTTGTGCGTCGCGTGATGATGCAGATGAGTTTGGTTAGAGAAGATTTTCATCCTTTTAAGTATTTTGGGCATGACAACAAAAAAATGCAAGTCGGAGGTTGGAAATTATTAAAATGGAATGAATTTTAGGAGAGCTGAACAACCGCATAAGCCAATATCTTGAGATGTCGTTCGAGAGCTTCAGAAAACAGGGGTTGATGATTATTTAACGCTCAATCCCGAACTTTCAAAATAGGTCTTTAAATCTGGCACTTCGATTAGATTTCGGCATACGAAGCTGTTCCGGTGTCTACAATTTTCCAAATTTCGGATTCGGGAATATAGAACGGTTTCTTTGTAATACATATTTTCAGTGTTTCCCTATTTTCGTCATAAATCGCTCGGAGCCGGATTCCGTAAGGTCCTTCGACCGTAACGTCGTCGCCGGACGGGATGGAAATTCCTTCTTTCGCTAAATCTTCCCGAAGATTACCAAGCTCGGCTCTGGTGATGCCGCCGTAATGTTTGCAATCAGGCATAAAAGTTACTTGTCTGTCAGAAATTATCAAATATAAATATACAGCAACATAATTTAGAATACGAGACCCGCGAAGGAGCGAGATGAATTAAATTCATCGAAGATTGGGAAGCGAATAAATACAGCTTCTTTCGAGTAATAGATCATCTTGCGTTTCTATCAATCTCGACTATGCGCCGGTAACATTAAATTCTTTTCAGACATAGTTTATTCAATTTCATTTTTGTGTTCGTGTTCGTGAAAGCGATGCAAGTGTGAGTGCGAATGAACTACACCCGAAGGATGAGCGTGACGATGAGCGTGAATCAAATTCGTGTTTTCGAGCAATTCGATGTCGGCTAAAATCTGCGCCGGAGTTCCTTCGCCCGCGACGCGACCGTTTTGAAAGACGAGACAGTAATCGGCGATGTCTTCGACAATATCCAAATCGTGAGTCGCCGTCACAACTGTTTTCGTGTTGCCCCAATCAATCAAAAAATCGACAATTCGTCCCTGACTCTTCGGGTCGAGCGCGGCGGTCGGCTCGTCAAGCAGAAGAACCTCCGGCTCAAGAATCAAAACCGAAGCGAGTGCGACACGCTTTTTTTCACCGCCCGAAAGACGATGCGGCGAGCGATCTTTCAAGTGTGCGATTTCCATCATTTCCAAAGTCTCGCCTACGCGCCGCCGGATTTCATCTTTTGACCAGCGAAGCTGCAAAGGTCCGAAAGCAACTTCGTCAAAAACTGTCGGATTAAAAAGTTGTACATCCGGGTTTTGAAAAACAAGCGCGACGCGGCGGCGGAAACGAAACGCAAATTCTTCGTCCTGGAACGCCTCTTCGGTTAAACTTTCACCGAAGGCGGAAATCGTGCCTTTGTCTGGAAAATAAAGCGCGTCGAGCAGGCGCAGGAAAGTGGATTTGCCCGAACCGTTCGCGCCCAAGATCGCCACACGCTGGTGCTGCTTTATCGAAAGCGACAAACCGGAAAGTGCCGTTACTTCGTTATAAAGATAAGTTACATCGCGGACTTCAAAGATATTGTTCGGTGTAGTTTCCATTAACTAAAATTAAAATTAAGCAGTGATTCGAGCGAGTCTTGCCGTCCGAGCCAAAGCGCGAAAACGGCAATCGACAAAAAGCCAATTAGCGCGAACCAATCTCGTCGCTGCATCTTGAATTCGTCGAGCGTATAAACCTCACCGCGAAAACCGCGCGACTGCATCGCCAGATAAACTTCGCTGTTCAGGTAAAAACTTTTCGAGAGCAAAACGCCGACGCTCGCGGCGGCAATGCGGCGACTTTCACTTGCGCCGAGCGCACCGACCAGACGCGATTGTCTGGCTTCAAACATATTTTGCGCCGTCTCCAGCATCACGAAAATATAACGATAAGTCATTCCCAAAATCACGACGAAAACTACCGGCACGCGCAAAACCCTCAAGGCTTTTAAAACGTGCGTCCAAAGTGTGCAAAGCACGAGCAGCAGCGACAATGTGACGGTTGTTTCAACGCGGGAAATCAGATAAATTGCGCTCGTAATTCCCTGAGCGGTAATCGTCCAGTCGAGCAGCGGAAGGCGAAAAAGAGCGTCGCCGGTGGTGAGAAAAATCGCGGGCAGCGCAATCATTCCGGTAAAAAAAAGCGCGCTAAGCCATGCTCTGGTAGCTAAAGTGCGAATCGGCACGCTGGATAAAGCGGCGAGCAAAACTGCAACCGCAAAGATAAACAAAATCGTAAAGATATTGCGTGCGAGCGTTGCGGCAAGAATCAATGCCAGGAGTCCGACTATTTTTACACGCGGGTCGAGTTTTTGCAGAAATCCGTCGGCTTGGGCGAGTTCTTCGGCAAATAATGCGCGTTCCGTTTTGCTGACCAAAGTCGCTAAAGTTTTTTCGACAAAACTTCCGCGCTTCCGACGCGATTTTGAAGCGAATTTATTTGTGCGGCTTGCGTTATCAATCACTTTAATTTGCGTCTTCGGTCGGTGAAATCTTGCGTCCACCGCTGATTATTCGCGCAATCCAGCTGCACAACAGAAAAAACGCGATGATAATTCCTGTTCCGAACATCGCCGATAAAATATAGCCGAATTCCGGGCTGTTCATAAAAGCCGGTGCGTAATCGGGAATCGGCGATGTCCAAATGTCGGCGAGCCGCGCAAGTCCTTCGGGCGGCGCAGTCGGCGGTGCTTGATTATGTGACGCAGCAGCGATTTGTTCGCGGGCAGCCGGGTCTGCAAAGTCTTCCACCGACCATTCGCCCCAAGCGGTTCCGGCGGCGAGTAGTCCGAGCGGCGTTA
>DATLXD010000166.1:0-2832 GCA_035575965.1 Pyrinomonadaceae bacterium
ATGTAGCTGTCGCGTGCGCGGACAACCAGATTCGAGCGATTAACGCGGACTTTTATTTGTTTGCGCTGTCCGATTTGTCCTTCTTCCTTCGGGTAATAACCGATGTTGTATTGGCGGCGCAGTTCCTCCGCTATGCCTTCAAATGCGATGGTTAAACCACCGGGCGTGGCTTCGGGACGAAAAACTCTTCCGCCCGTATCGGCGGCTAAATCCTCAAGATATTTTTTGCCAACTGCATAATCCGAACTGCTCGTCCCGCGCAAACCCATATTGCCGCCGCTGCCGATACCGCGATTTTCCAGATAAGTGTTGTAATAAATCGGAAATATCAGCGCGTCGGATTCTTCGGCTTCGAGCAAAGTGCTGTCGTAATCGTTTTTATAAGAAGCCGTATCTACGCCGTCGGTAAATAAAACAATCGCTTTGCGACCTTCGACTTTACTCAGACGCTTGCGAAGCGAAAAATCAACCGCGTCATATAGAGAAGTTCCGTCGCCGAAATCGGCTTTCCGAATCGCCTTATGAATCTTTTGTCGGTCGTTAGTTGCTTCGGTCAAAACGTGAATGTTTGCATCGAACTCAACGACCATCACGTTATCCTGAGGTTTTAACTGATTGGTAAAAGCGATTGCCGCGTTCTGAATTTCCTCGATTTTATAAGCCGTCGAAGGGCTTGTATCAATCAGTAAAATCACCGTAAAAGGTTTGTCGGAAGTTCCGAAATAAGCGATTTCCTGTTCCTTGCCGTCTTCAAAAATCTTAAAATCCGATTGTCGTAAATTCGGAATATAAAGTCCGCTGCGGTCGAAAACGGACACGGGAATTGTTATCAGATTGGTTTCTACCTTGACCACATCTTCATCTACAGTCTCTGTTTGATTCGTCGCGGTCGAAACAGGCGTGGTTTGATTCGACTGCGATTTTGTATCGGCTTTAGTTTTCGATTTGCTTTTTTTACCGGAATAATTGGGCGAAGCGTAAATTGAACGCGGTTTATTCGGCGCAGATTCCGAATAATCGCCCACATCTTGATTTTCTGCGACAATCGGTGTCGGCACAGGCGTAACTTTTCTTCCCGACTGCGCCGCGCCAATAGAAACAAGCGTAAATATAAACAATAATCCGACAGTAAATCTTTTCATTTCAATTCCTCTTCGTTTCATAAATGGTCTGGGATTTTAGATGCAGCAAAAAAAGAAAAGGTTATTCTCGAATGTCTTCTTCGATGATTTTTATATTCAAGTCTCCACGAGGCTTTGATGCGATGGTTCAGCTGCTCGTCGGCTTATCTAACTTTCGACAAAATTGACAAGTGTTACAGTTGAAGATTGCAAACAATACTTAATCTTGTCTCGTAAAAAGCGTATTAATAAAATAAGGCGTCATCTTAACAAGGAAATTTATTCGGCGAATTCTTGTAACCGTTTTTCCTTGCGAAGCGTCTTGTGGTGCGATTGCGATTAAAATTATTTCCGAACTTCAAATGAACTACACTCCGACCTGGCAAGATAAAATTCAAATATCACGCGCTGTCGAAGAACAGAGCGCGGACTTTGAAATCACTGCCGAAAAATCCGACTCCCAACTCGTCGAGCTTATTTTGAACGGTGAAGAAACTGCTTTTGAAAATCTTTTCGACCGCTACAAACGGCTCGTCGCGGCGATTGCCGGACGTTATTTTCAGCGTCCCGAACAAATCGAAGAAATTATCCAAATCAGCTTTGCCAAAGTTTTTTTGACTTGAAAACTTTTCGCGGAGACCATAATTTTTCATTTGCGAGTTGGATTGGAAAAATCACGACCAACGCTTGTCTCGACGCGCTCCGAACACAAAAACGAAAACCGGAAAATCTCTGGTGCGAGTTTACCGAAGCGGAAATCGAGATTTTATTTGCAGATGCGGCGAGCAATAAAAAAAAGGCGGAAAACTCGGTTGTCGAGCGCGATTTGGCTGAAAAGCTTTTGGCAAAGTTGTCGGCTGAAGACCGCGCGATTCTGCAAATGCTCGATGCCGAAGAAATGAGCGTCCGTGAAGTCTCGGAAATCACCGGCTGGTCGAATTCAAAAATCAAGGTGCGGGCGTTTCGCGCGAGAAACGCCTTGCGAAAAATTTTGCGAAAGTTTTTGTAACTGATTCGGCAAACGAAACGTCTTTTGGTGCGAAGAAAGAAGAATGAACAAACGAATTTTACAAAATGAAGAACTCGACCATATCGGGCGCAAACTGCTCGACGCGGCAAGTGTAAAAAACGAAGAAATCGAGCAAATCGTCGGCTCGTCGATGCTTTTCGATGCGGTTAAAGCGAGAATCGAAACCGAGCGGCGCAAACAAAATTCAAAAAATGTTTCAGGTGGCTGGGCGCATTTTCATATTTGGAATTGGCAAAGTGCTTCGGCGATGGCGTTGCTTCTTTTCACTGTCGGCGTAATTAGCTTGATTATTTTCAGTAAATTCACACCACAACAACAGACTGAACAAGCCGCCGCGCCGGAAATTAAATCGAAAATTGCACAAATTGAAGTTCCGATAACGACCCAAATTCCCGTAGATTCGCTCGCAATTGCGAAAACAAAAAATCCTGTAGTTGAATCTCCGAAAATAGCTAAACAGGTTTTTATCAACAAAATATTGAAACCTCGGAAATCTAATGTGCAAACACCTACTCGGCAACGAAGATTTCAACCTAACCAAAACGAATCGGCTGGTGAGTTTTACGCACTCGCGTTTGCCGAAAATCCGGGCGAAAACGGAGAGGAATTGCAAATCGTCCGCGCCGAACTTTCACGTTCGTCGCTGTTCGCGCTCGGCGTGAATCTGCCGATTGAAAACGA
>DATLXD010000167.1:0-18273 GCA_035575965.1 Pyrinomonadaceae bacterium
AATCAAATCCTTTCCGCCTTCGCTGCAGCATCCGATGGGAACGGACGATTCGGGGCGCGATATTTTGGCGCGTGTTCTACAGGGCGGTAGAATCTCTCTGATGGTCGGTGTTATTTCAACGATTGTGTCCTTAATTGTCGGAGTCAGTTGGGGCGCAACCGCTGCTTATTTAGGCGGACGAATTGACAATTTTATGATGCGGATTGTGGATATTATTTATGCGATTCCGTATATCTTAATTGTCATCGTTCTGCTTTCCGTTTTTGGGGGACCAAACACGCCTTTTTTGATCGGATGGATTCCGATGATTGTAGTAGCTATTTTGGTTCTCTTTATTTTTGCATTCATCTTTGGTTTTATTTACCGGATGATTTTTAAATCCGAAGAAAGAAGAAACGACAGTGTTTTGAAATTTATTTTTGGCATTTCACTCGCGGTTACTTATTTTGCCTTGATGTATTTAATTTTCCACTCGTTGCAGATTAGTGGTTTTACACCCCTTGTGCATAGCTTTGGACAACAATTGGCAGAAAAATATTCCAA
Organism: Pyrinomonadaceae bacterium; assembly: GCA_035575965.1. Taxonomy (GTDB): domain Bacteria; phylum Acidobacteriota; class Blastocatellia; order Pyrinomonadales; family Pyrinomonadaceae. Next base: position 544 of record DATLXD010000167.1, read on the forward strand.
AAATGTAAATCAAGGCTTGAGCCAGATTTTTCTTTTATTTATTACGCTCGGTTTAGTTTCGTGGCTGACGATGGCGCGGGTTGTGCGCGGTCAGATTCTCTCGCTCAAAAATCAGGAATTTGTAATGGCGGCGCGGGCAACCGGCGTTTCCACGCCAAACATTATTTTCCGGCATCTCGTTCCGAACGCGCTCGGTCCCGTTATCGTCTATGCGACGCTGACGATTCCCTCGGTAATGCTTTCCGAAGCGTTTCTTTCATTTTTGGGAATCGGCGTGCAGGCACCGTTTGCATCTTGGGGAAGTCTCGCGTCGGACGGTATAAAAAACATTGCCATATTTCCCTGGCAACTGATTTTTCCGGGCGTCACGATGGCTTTGACTTTGTTTTCACTGAACTTTTTAGGCGACGGCTTGCGCGACGCGCTCGACCCGCAGACGAGAAAATTTTAGATTACTTTGAGTTGCGATTTGAGAATTGATGAATAACCAAAACGGAAACATCTTAACGGTCAACGACTTGAAAACGTATTTTCAAACGGAAGACGGCGTTGTCAAAGCAGTTGACGGCATTACGTTCACGCTCGAAAAAGGCGAAACTCTGGGAATCGTCGGCGAATCGGGAAGCGGAAAGTCGGTTACTAATCTTTCGATTATGCGATTGATTCCAGAACCGCCGGGAAAAATCGTCAATGGCGATATTGTTTTCGATGGCATTGACGTGCGCTCGCTTTCGATTGACGACGTGCGAAAAATTCGCGGTAAGCGCATTGCGATGATTTTTCAAGACCCGATGACTTCCTTGAATCCGTTTTTGAAAATCTCCACGCAGCTAATGGAAGTTACGCGGCTTCACCTTGGTCATAATAAAGAACAAGCCTATCAGCACGCGATAAAAATGTTGAAAACCGTCGGTATTCCCGACGCGGAAAGTCGGGTTGAAAGTTACCCGCACGAATTTTCCGGCGGTATGCGCCAGCGCGTAATGATTGCGATGGCTTTGTCGTGCGAGCCGGAGCTATTGATTGCCGATGAACCGACAACCGCTCTGGACGTAACGATTCAGGCACAGATTCTTGAACTCATCAAAAATCTGCGAACCGAACTCGGCACAAGCGTAATTTTGATTACGCACGATTTGGGCGTGGTCGCGGGAATGACCGACAAAATTATCGTGATGTATGCCGGAAAGGTTTTCGAGCAAGCACCGACGATGGAACTTTTTGCCACTTCCGCTAATCCCTATACAAAAGGTCTGCTGAAAAGCGTTCCCGACCCGGCGCACGAGCAGGGCGCGGAGCTTTATCAAATTCCTGGGTTGCCGCCGGATGTCGCGCATCTTCCGCCCGGTTGTCCGTTTGCGCCGCGCTGTAATTGGGCGCAGGAAATTTGTCATCGTGAATTTCCGCCGTTTATTCAGATAAACGAAAATCATCAATCTCTTTGCCATTTTGCACACGAAGTCTACGCCGAATCTTTGAAGGAGAACGCTGCCAAAAATGTCTGAAACAAACGAAAATAATCTTATCTCAATTCAAAATTTAAAAGTCTATTACACGGTCAGCGGCGGATTTTTAAAGGAGAAAAAATTTGTGAAAGCCGTTGACGATGTTTCTCTCGACATCAGAAAAGGCGAAACGCTCGGACTCGTCGGCGAATCGGGCTGCGGAAAGTCAACTTTGGGCAAAGCAATTTTGCGTCTGACCGAACCGACCGGCGGGCAGGTGTATTATAACGGCAAGGATTTGGCGCATCTGTCAAAAACAGCGATGCGTGAGGAACGCAAAAACTTGCAGATGATTTTCCAAGACCCGTATGCCTCGCTAAATCCGCGAATGACCGTCGGGCAAATTATCGGCGAACCGATAAAAACCTTTGGTTTGACAAACGGAAAATCAATCGAAGAGAAAGTACAGGAATTGATGGAAACCGTTGGGATGAGCCGCCGTTTCGTCAAACGCTATCCGCACGAGTTTTCCGGCGGACAACGCCAACGCATCGGAATCGCGCGCGCACTCGCGGTTGACCCGGAATTTATTGTCGCGGACGAGCCGATTTCGGCTCTCGATGTTTCGATACAAGCACAGATTATGAATTTGATGGAGCGTCTGCAAGCGGAAAAGGATTTGACTTATCTTTTCATCTCGCACGACCTGCGTGCCGTTCGGCATCTTTCTGATAGAGTTGCGGTGATGTATCTCGGTGAAATTGTCGAGCTTGCTGAAGGAAAGGAAATTTATAGCGAGCCTTTGATGCCTTATACGAAAGCTCTGATTTCCGCCGTGCCGGTGCCTGACCCGCAAATCGAAGCCAAGCGCACCAGAATTATTTTGACGGGCGACGTGCCTTCGCCGATTAATCCGCCGTCGGGCTGTCATTTTCACACACGCTGTCCGTATATGATTGAAGAATGTAAAAAAATTGAGCCGAGTTTAGCCGAGATAAAACCGCGACACCGCGCGGCGTGTATTCGGATTTCGCCCGAATATCCGTATATCGAAGAAAACGAAAAAAACGGTTTGGGCATTGTCGGACATTGAAAATATCCTGGGCTTTCACATAGGTTTAACAGGTAACTTCAAGCTGGCTTTACAAATAAATGCTCAAAAAAATCATTGTGCCCAACTGAAAAATCTTTGATTCAAAATAAAAAAAGGGAGTAGGAAACTCCCTAAAAACAGTGATTAAAATGAACTAGGAACTTCGTCCTTTTACGTGGTTGCGGCTTTTACAGAATCACGCAAATCTCTGATTTTATCGTGTGTTGCTTTAACGGTATTAGACTGATTTTGAACCGTCGTTTTAACATTTGCTGGTAAATCTTGTTCCGCTGCTTTTTGGTAAGCTGCTTTAGCAACATCTTCGCCGCGCTCACATTCGTTCAAAATAGCCGTTTCATCTTTGCCAGTAACAATTGATTTAATATCTATCCAGCCGCGATGGACGGCGGCGGAAACGCTTCCCGTCTGTTCCGGGTCGCCGCCGAGTTCTCTAACTAAAGACTGCAATTCTCCCGCAAATTGTGAACGCTGCTGCGAGCATTCATAAAAAAGCGATTTCAAATCTGACCTTTCGACTCCTTCCGCCGCTTCCTTAAATCCATTTTGCCCGTCTTTGCAGGTTTCTATCAAACCGTTTAGTGTTGAAATAGCATCATCATTTGTCATTATTTATAAAATCCTCCGTAAAAATAAACTCTGTCTTTTCGCTGTTAGGTAAACGCTTTTAACTTGTGGCTTTGCACGATACAAGATGCGTGCCAAATCAAATTACGCCTTAAGTTCAAACGGTTTTTAACCTAAATTTTTTTACCGTGAAACGTATTCAGACGTTACGTGTATCGAATACATTCACGGTGGAAAATTAAAAATATAAAAATAACGCTAAAACTTTTTGGATGATTGTTGGCAAATTATTTTGACTGTTTTTCAACTCCAACTCATCAAATAGCATTCAGGTAAATTTTTGTGTCATAATTGCATATCAAAAAAACATTGAAAACCAGTGCCATTGAACGTATCTAACACACATCGTCAGCAGGACGTTTCTGAAAGCCGAAGATTATCGCAGCGCGACGAAACGCGTACTTTTCGGCGATTTGCGTAAATTATTGCCGACGGAGTTTTTTGAAAATGTTCTGCTCAGCATCTCGATGCAGAATCTGGAAACGGCGGCTAAGCGACTCGAAAACTTGAGCGGCGAAGAAAAGGACACGCTTTTGCAAATCATCAAAGAACCACAACCGATTAAAGAGCCAAAAATCGAAGAAGCCGAAGAAATCAGCGAATGGCGTCCGCTTCTCGGTTCCTTACTCGATTTAAGCTATCGCCGGGCTTGCGAATCGATTTTGCAGTTTGTTTCGAGGCGTTATTCGGTTTCTTCGCTAGCTTGGCTCGAACGCAAGGGAAATCGGCTCGAAGCGGTTTTTGCAAGCGGCAGATTGCACTTGCAGCAAATGCAGTTGAGCATTTCGGCTGATGACGAGCGATTACTCGATGCCGTAAAAAGAGAAATTTCGCTTGAAGTGCGCGAGTGGCAAACGGCGGAAAAGACTTTTGAACCGCAAACGGTTCACCTTTTCCCCGTTTCGGTCGGCGGCGAAATTCGCAGCGCGTTAATCGTCGGCAACGTAATTTTTAGCGAAAATATAAAGCGGCATATCTCGCGGTTTTGCCGGACAGTTGCCTTGGAACTCGAAATTTTGCGCCTGCGCGAAGAATTAAGCAAACGCGGTCGGGTGGAACGCGCCGTGCAAAAATTTAACGAAAGCGTCAAAGACATAAATACGGATGATTTTTGGTCGAGTCTGGTGCAAATTTGCGCCGAGCTAATGCGAGCCGAGCGCGGTTCATTGCTCATCTTCGACGAAAAATCAAATTGTTTGTCGGCAAAAGCGGCAACCGGCGCACGCGCCGACGTAATTAAAAAAGAAAGAGAAAATCTCGGCAAAAGAATCGCGCAAAAGGTTTTGCAAACCGGAAAACCGCTGGCTGTCGAAGACATACGGAAAACCGAAATTTCCCCCGCGCCTGTCGAATGGAACTATAAATCAAATTCCTTTATCAGTATTGTGATTATGATTGGGCGACGAAAAATTGGTGTCTTAAACGTAACCGACCGAGCTGACGGCGAAAATTTTGACGAACTCGATTTGGAAATTTTGAATGCGATTATGCCGCAGCTTGCCGTTTCGATTGACCGCGCACTGCTAAAACACAAAGCCAGCGAATTCGAGCAGCTTTCGGTAACGGACGCTTTAACCGGCTTGCTCAATCGGCTGTATTTGGATGAACGTCTGCCGGAAGAAATCAGACGCTCGAACCGCGAAGGTTTTCCGATGAGCGTTATGATGATTGACGTTGATTACTTTAAATCCTATAACGACAATTTCGGACACGCGGAAGGTGATAAGGCTTTAAAAATTGTCGCTCATTGTTTGAAGAATACATTGCGCGGCGCAGATGTTGCGGCGCGTTACGGCGGCGAGGAGTTTTCGATTCTGTTGCCGCGGACGACATCGGACGAAGCCGCAATCATCGGCGAACGCATTCGTAAAAAAGTTGCATCAACCGAATTTCCGAATCGGCAGGTGACAATCAGCGTCGGCATTGCAAGCTGCTCGAACATCATCTGCACGGCGCAGGAAATAATCAAATGGGCGGATGACGCGCTCTACGAAGCGAAGCGGCGCGGCAGAAACAAGGTGCGAGTTTATGAAAATTTATAAAGCAATCTCACATTCGGTTAAATTCTCGCTGCAAACATTTGTTCCTGCCAAAACTTTCATGTTTTTTTATTGATTCACACATTATCGAACCGATCGGATTGAAGTAAATTATGCTTCACGATTTTCAGCTTGTGGGAAAAAGAATGCGCCTGTGGCAACGGCAAGGCGAATCTTACGAGCATATTTTGATGAAGGCTCTCGGCTTTGCGATGTTTGTCAAAGAATATCCGACGCTTGAAATTGAAGTCAAAGTCGGGCTGCGATACAGGCCCGATTTGATTGCTCGAAACAGAAACAGCGATTTTCTTTTCTGGGGCGAGTGCGGTGCAAATTCGCTTCGTAAAACAAATTGGCTTTTGAAACACACGCGCACGAAAAAATTAGTCCTTTTTAAAATCGGGCAAAACTTGGAGCAATTAACCAAACAGCTGCGCGGAGAAATCGCAGAAAAATATCGTTCGCAAAACAGATTAGTTTTGATAAATTTCGTCAGTGATATTGTGAGTTTGACCGTTTCCAAACAAATTGAGAAAGTTTCTAAAGAATGGTTTTCCGAAACCAAGATTTGATTTGCTGCACTATTTCCACCCAAAAAATCGAGCGAGTTGATAATGGATTGCGATTTGTTTTATCGTTGTCTAAATTATGAAAACTTCCGAACCGGCTGAAAAATCCATCGAAACCGAAATCGAACGTCTTCGCGCCGAAATCAATCGGCACAACGAACTTTATTACCAAAAGTCTTCACCTGAAATTTCCGACGCGGAATTTGACGCCCTACTTGAAAATCTGAAAAGGCTCGAAACGGAAAATCCAGCGTTTGTTGCGCCCGACAGTCCGACGCAGCGAGTCGGTGGAAAAGCCGAAGGTTTTAAGCCGTTTGTGCATCGCGTTCCGCTGATGTCTTTGGATAATTCCTACGATATAGACGATTTACGCCAGTTTGACGAACGCTGTCAGAGATTGGCGGACGGGCGCAATTTTGAATTTGTTGCGGAACTTAAAATTGACGGTTTATCGCTTGCCCTGCATTACGAAAACGGATTTTTAGTTGCGGGCGCGACTCGCGGCGACGGTTTTACGGGCGACGATGTTTTTAACAATGTCAAAACGATTCGCACAATTCCGCTCAAATTAAAAAATGATTTTCCAAATCACGCCGAAGTGCGCGGCGAAGCGTTTTTGGCGCGTTCGGTTTTTAAGAAAATTAACGCCGAACTTGAAATGCAGGGCGAAAAACTTTTCGCCAACCCGCGCAACGCCGCTTCGGGAACATTGAGACAATTGGATTCTTCGATTGTTGCTTCGCGTCGTTTGGATTTATTTCCTTACGACGTTTTATCGGGAAATCAAAAAATGTTCGCATCGCATTGGGAAGGTTTTTTGTGGCTTGAAAAAGCCGGATTTAATGTCAATCCGAATCGCGCACTTTGCAAAAATATCCAAGAAGTCATCGAATTTTGCAATCAAATGCAGACAAAACGCGACGAGCTTGATTACGATATTGACGGCGTAGTCGTAAAAATAAATTCGATGCAGTTGCAGCAGGAATTCGGCGCGACGACGAAAGCACCGCGCTGGGCGATTGCTTATAAATATCCCGCGCTTCAGGCAACGACGCGGTTAACCGATATAAAAATTCAGGTTGGCAGAACCGGCGCATTAACGCCGGTTGCATATCTCGAACCTGTTTTGCTTGCCGGAACAACCGTTGCGCGTGCGTCCTTGCACAACGAAGACGAAATCAAACGCCTCGATATAAAACTCGGCGATTGGGTTTTGATTGAAAAATCGGGCGAGATTATTCCGCAGATTTTGCAGGTTACCAAGTCAAGACGCAACGGCACGGAACGCGAATACAAGTTTCCAAAAAAATGTCCGGTTTGCGATTCGCCCGTTGTGCGTCCCGAAGGCGAAGCCGTAACGCGCTGTTCAAACGCGGATTGCCCCGCGAAATTAAAAGCCAGAGTTTTATATTTCGCATCGCGCAAAGCAATGGACATCGAAGGTTTGGGCGATGTTCTGGTTGAAAAGCTGGTTGGTTTGGGTTTAGTCAGAACGGTCGCTGATTTATACGATTTGAAATCCGAGCAAATTGCTGGACTCGAACGGATGGCGGAAAAATCAGCGACGAATTTAATCAATCAAATCGAAGCCAGCAAAACTCGCGGGCTGCAAAGATTGCTTTACGGTTTGGACATTCGGCACGTCGGTGAACGCTACGCAAAAATTCTGGCGCGTGCTTTTCGCTCGATTGAAAATCTGCAGAAAGCAACAGTCGAAGAACTCGACGCGATTCACGAAATCGGTTTGACGGTTGCCGTCAGCGTGTTTAATTTTTCCCAAAATCCGCGAAGTCAGGAATTAATTAAACGGTTGAAACTCGCCGGAGTGAAAACCGAAATTGACGGCGATTCTTCAATAAATACAAATGAAAATTTTAACGGCAAAACTTTTGTCTTGACGGGAAAACTTGAAAACTTCTCGCGCGACGAAGCGGCGAAATTGATTGAAGAACGCGGCGGACGAGTTTCAAATTCGGTGAGCAAAAAGACCGATTACGTTGTTGCCGGAACTGACGCCGGTTCAAAACTAGCTAAAGCCAAAAGTTTTAACGTAAAAATAATTGACGAAGCTGAATTCGCTTCAATAATCGACTAAAACTTTTGTTACTCAAATCAGCGAATTTACCGAAATCAAAAATAGCCGCAAAAAGTCGCATAAAACACAAAATATTTTTTATCTTTGCGTTTCTTGTGCTTTTTCGCGGCTATTTCTTTTTTATATTTGCCTTAACATTTTTGTAAAGCTATTATTTCCCTTACTTTTCTCGGAGGAAAATTAATGGTTGAAAAAGGCGTAGACATTGCACCCGCAAACGGCAAACTTGGAATTTTGCTTGTCGGACTCGGCGCGGTCAGCACGACGTTTGTCGCGGGCGTGGAAGCGATTCGCAAGGGAACGGCGCAGCCAATCGGCTCTTTGACACAAATGGGAACGATTCGGCTTGGTAAGCGAACCGACAATCGAAGCCCGAAAATAAAGGATTTTGTGCCGCTCGCGGATTTAGACGATGTAGTTTTTGGCGCGTGGGATATTTTTTCTGATTCAGCGTATGAAGCCGCGCTACACGCAGGAGTTTTGGAGAAATCGCTGGTTGAAGATTTGCGCGAGCAACTTGAATCTTTGAAGCCGATGGCGGCGGTTTTTGAGCAAAATTACGTCAAGCGCATCACGGGTGAGAACGTCAAAACAGGCAAGAACAAAATGGAGCTTGCCGAGCAACTCATTGCCGACATTGCACGTTTCAAGGCAGAAAAGGGCTGCGACAGATTAGTAATGGTGTTCGCGGCTTCGACTGAGATTTTTCTTGAACAATCGGAGGTTCATCAAACTTTGGAATCGTTTGAAAAAGGTCTTTATGACGACGATGCGGCAATCGCGCCTTCGATGATTTACGCTTACGCCGCTTTAAAATCGAAAGTTCCGTTTGCCAACGGCGCACCGAATTTGTCGTGTGATATTCCGGCTTTGACAAAACTTGCCGAAGACAACGGTGTTCCGATTTGCGGCAAAGATTTTAAGACCGGACAAACTTTGATGAAAACCATTATCGCGCCCGGATTGAAATCGAGAATGCTCGGACTCGAAGGCTGGTATTCGACCAACATTCTCGGCAACCGCGACGGCGAAGTATTAGACGACCCGGAAAATTTTAAAACCAAAGAAGAATCGAAATTGTCGGTTTTAGAACATATTTTGCAGCCGGACGTTTATCCTGAACTTTACAAAGATTTCGCTCATGTCGTCCGCATCAATTATTACCCGCCGCGCGGCGACAACAAAGAGGGTTGGGACAGCATAGACATTTTCGGTTGGCTCGGCTACAAAATGCAGATAAAAATTGATTTTCTGTGCCGCGATTCTATTTTAGCCGCGCCGCTTTGTCTTGATTTGGCGTTGTTCTTGGATTTAGCTCAACGCGCCGGAATGAAGGGAATTCAAGAATGGCTTTCGTTTTATTTCAAAGCCCCGCAGACCGCACCGGAACTTTATCCCGAACACGATATTTTTATTCAACTGATGAAGCTGAAAAATACTTTGCGGCATTTGCAAGGTGAAGATTTAATCACGCATTTGGGATTAGAGTATTACGACTAGATTAGTAGTTAGACCAGAACAGATAATGAAAGAAAAATCGTTGGATACTCGATGAGACATGGTAAACTCGGATTTCGATAAAATACTTTTCAAGTTAATTTTTTGAAAGGAGTTTGTATGAAATTCTTGAATACGATTTTCGTTTTAATTTTAATCGGCGGAACTTGCGCGTTTGCTCAAAACGCGACTTCTAAAAACCAAAAAGTTTGGCGTGTATCCGAAGCTTACGCAGTTTTAGTCAAGGAAAAGGCGAAAGCCAAAGGCGATTTATACGAAGCCGAGCAAAAATTTACGCCGCAAACACTTCAATTTAAAACTGCTGCGCTACGGTTCGCGCTTTTTAACCGCGAAATAAAAAAACTTTCCCGAACGACTGCTCGAAATGCCGCAGAATTCAGCGCGGCTTACGGAGATTTGATTTTAACTAAAGTTCAGTTTGAAGTTGAACTCTATGAATTGCGGCAAAGATTTACACCCGAATATATCGCCGTCAAAAAGAAGAGAGTCGAATTGCAATCGCTCAACAGCGACTTAAAACAAATAAATAAGAGTTTCCGCTAAAATAAACGGTTACGTCAAAAATTCGCGGTTCAGCAGATTTAAGTTTTTTTATTGGATACAGACACAACCCGGCGGACACGGCACGCCGACTTGCGCCGTTCCGATTGAGCAAGGTGAATTACGGCGTTCTTCTTCTCTGTTTGTGGTTGCCAAAATAACAACCGTCGCAACTCCTGCGGCGAAAAGCGAAATCCACAGTGCGGTTTTTGCGCCGCGCGAAAAATTGTTTTTCCCTGTCTGCGATTTAAGCGATTCCTTCTCGAAATCATATTTTATCGGTTCGATTTTATAAAAATCTGCGCGGTTTAGCTTCGCCTGCGTTTGCGGCGCGGACGCGGTTTGAGCAAAACAAGTCAGAAATGAAAATACGTAGATGAACGCGGCTGACAAAACTTTTTTTAGCATATTTTTACTCCTTGATTCAGGAAATTCAACAATCGTTATGCGCTATTATAAAATCAACCTCGTTTGTCGGTCAAGAAATTTTCTGAAAATACTTACCACTTACCACTTACCACAATGTCATTTCGGCGGGTAAACATGAAACGTGCAAAACTCGTTCGGCTCTTCGCTTTGCTTGAAAGTTTGCGGGCGTTTTTCAGGACAGTTGAAAGTCGCACGCATTCCGGTTAACGGACAAATCATTACCGTGATGTTTCGCTGAAAACCTCTTTCCTCAAAATCATCGTCTTCCGTCGCCGAATTTGACTGGTTGTCATTCGGATTTTGCTGCGCGTCTTGCCAAGTCGCAACAGGCGTATTTGCCGGACTCGGAGTTAGAGTTATTGTTTCGCTGGAATCTGTAACTAATTCATCGGTCGGCAGTAAAATTTTATTCGGCACAGTTCCGACGACGAAAAGTTCGACGCGGCGAAACTCGGCGGGGACATCCGAAACATAGATGTTTTCTGTGTCAGGTGCGGCGGGCGGAATCTGCGAGCTTAAATTTGTATTGGTATTGTTTTTGAAAGCGGATTGTTGCGCTTTGACCGATTCGGCTTCCGCGTCGGTAAGTTCACGAATAAGTTTTCCGTTGCGCGTGTCGATCTCGGCTTTGCGAATCGAATCGGGCATTTGCCAATCGCCGTTCCACTCCGGGTGTTCATTTAAGGCTTCGCGCATAAAATCCGCCCAAATCGGCATCGCCGAATCCGAGCCTTTCATTCCAAGGTCGTCGCCATCGTCAAAACCGACATAAACGACGCAAACGAGTTCCGGCGTAAAACCGGCAAACCAGCCGTCGCGCGAAGTTCCGGTTTTTCCCGCAAATCCGGTTTTTCCCTCAACGTTTTTAAAGCCCCAAGCCTGCGCTGCGGTTGCCGTGCCTTTGTTGATAACGTCCTTCATCATATCGTCCATAATGTAGGCGACATCGGCGTGAAGCACATTTTTTCTTTCCGCGACAGGCGCGACAACCGTTGTTCCGTCGCCGTTTGTTACGCGGGAAATCGGCATCGGCGAAACTTTATCGCCGAGGTTGGCAAAAACCGTGTAAGCCGTCGCCATCTGCAAAGGCGTAACTTCGCTCGTTCCCAGAGCCATCGAAGGATACGCTTTTTTAACTTTCGGAAGTCCGGCTTTGTTAGCGAGATTCATTACTCTGCCGATGTTCATCTGCATTCCCAAATCAACCGTGATGACGTTTTTGCTTTTATAAAGTGCTTCGCGCAAAGTCAACTCTTTATTACTGAAAGTATCGCCGTAATTATTCGGTGAATAAGTATCGCTGCCAAAAGTGAAGATTTTTTTCTCGTCCTTTAAAATCGAAGCAGCGGTAAAAATTTGCGCGTTTGAATCGTAAGCCGAATTTATCGCTGCCGCATAAACGAAAGGCTTGAAAACCGAACCGGGCTGACGCAGGGCGTCGGTGGCGCGGTTAAATTGATTTTCCAGATAATTGCGCCCGCCGACCATTGCGACAATCTCGCCGGTTTTCGGACGGATGGCGACGAGTGCGGCTTGCAGATTTCCTTTCTGCTTTTTCGGAAAGTATTTATCGAGTCTTTCGAGACGTTTGTTGACGGCATCAAAAGCGGCTCGCTGCAAATCCGGGTCAATCGAAGTATAAACGCGAAGATGCTGCATCGCTTCCGGGTCGCTGATGATTTTCGGCAATTCTTCAACCGCGTATTGCGAAAAATACGGAATTCCCTGCGATTCTTTGCGCGGCGAAACTTCGTGCAGGACGAGCGGCGTATTTTTTGCTGCGACGAGTTGTTCAGAGGAAATTTCGCCGACTTCGAGCATTGAATCGAGAACTTGGTTGCGTCTTTCGGTAACTTTTTCGAGGTTTTTTCGTGGATTATAACGATTCGGACTGCGAATGATTCCAGCGATAAGCGCGGCTTCCGGCAAAGTTAAAGCCGAAACGTCTTTGCCGAAATAACTGTTTGCCGCTTCGCCGACACCGTAAATACTCGTTCCGCCGACTTGCTGACCGAGATAAATCTGATTAGCGTAAAGCGTAAAAATTTCTTCCTTCGTCAGGCGCGTTTCCAAAATGACAGACATATACGCTTCCTTCATTTTACGCTCGATTGTCGGCTCGTTTGAAAGAAGCAGGTTTTTAACAAGCTGCTGCGTAATTGAAGAGCCGCCTTGTCTGGCAATCGGCGAAGTTTCATCGCCTTCGTATCTGCGCCAGAGGGCACGGGCGATGCCGCGAAAATTCACTCCGTAATGCTCGAAAAACGCTCGGTCTTCGGTAACGGTAATTGCCTTGACGAGATGTTGCGGCAGGTCATTAAAAGCGACGGTTTTGCGCTTGCCGCCGTCGCCTTCCGCTGCAATCGAACTCAAAATTTTCGGCTCGAGTTGAACTTTTTTTACCTCTTCCTTTGTATCTCTATCATTGATGGAAGCGACGGATTTTCCGTCTCTTTTAAATTTAACCGAGAGCGAGTGAAAGTTTTTTTTGCCGTCAATCAAAGCCGTTTTGCCCGGCTCGATTTCGATTGAATTATCTCCGACTTGATACCGACTGCGCGATGAATCCGCCGGTCGATTTTTTTCGATATAACCGGCGGATTTCAGATAATTAACCGTTTCTTCCAAAGAGATATTTTCGCCGCTTCGCAAATTTTTCGGCGCGGAATAAATTCCCGCCGTGCGCGTAAAAACTTCGCCGCGAAGGAGCAAATCAATCCGGTCGGAAAACTCGAACCAAAAATATGTGAACGTTAAAAAAATGCCTAACAGTAACAGCAGGGAAACCGAAATTGTAATCGGATTGAAAATGAAGCGGAAAATACGGCGAAACAAACCGGGCGGCTTTTGCCTGAATGATTTGACGGGACGCACGGCATTAGCTGGATATTTTATCGCGGATTTTGGCTTTGCAGAAATTGCTTCGATTCGGTTTGGCATTGTCGGTTGATTATCCTGGTTAGTGAGGATTTTGTTTTGAGCGGTTGCCTACATAGAATTTTATCGGTTTTGAGCCGAAATTGTCTAATTATTTTTGGAAATCCTTAAAACCGTGAAGTTTGCGCCGACTTCAAAATAATTCGGGCGACGTTCGCTCTTTTACATTCTTTGTCATTGAGGTGAAAAAGAATTATTGCCGAAACGCCACGTAAAGATTAAAATGAGCGAAACGATTCAAAATACTTTGACTGAGATTTCCGGCGATGCGTAAAATTTATTGCAAGCCGAGTTAGATTATTCTTTGTACTCGCATTGATTCTTTAACTCTAGAGCGAAGTTTCAGAACGGCAAAAAGATGAACACACAACAATTAACCAGTGAAAACGGGCGTTTTGCGGTTGAATACCGTCTTCGTGAACGCGAGCGTTTTTTGCGGACGCTAATCGGAAATCTGCCGGGCGTGGTTTATCGCTGTCGCACGGACGAACGATTTACGAGCGAGTTTATCAGCGACGGTTGTTTGGAATTGACCGGCTACACGGCGGACGAGTTGACGCGGGTAAGAGCGGCGACTTGGGATGAAATCATTTACGCGCAAGACCGCGAGCGCGTCCGTTCGGAAATAAAGCGTTCGATGGATGGTAATACGGCGTTAACCGCTTCACCCCTGCAAATCGCTTATCGCATCGTTCACCGCGACGGCTCGGTCAGACACGTCCGCGACCGCTTTCGTTTTATTAACGATTCGGACGGCAAAATCGTTGCGCTCGAAGGTTTTATCGCCGATATTACCGGGCGGGAAATCGCCAATGAGCGCGTCCGCGAATCCGAAGCGCGTTATCGTCTGCTTGCCGAAAATATGTGCGACCTCGTTTGCCTGCACGAACCCGACGGACGTTACGTCTATGTTTCGCCGTCTTCGGTCGCGCTTTTGGGTTATACGCCGGATGAACTGGTTGGCACTTCGCCGTATGATTATATCCACGAGGAAGAAATTCCGTGTGTTCGTGATGATACGCACGAGCGGCTTTTGAGGGGCGAAAACGATTTGACAGTCAGTTACCGGATGCGGCAAAAATCGGGCGAATATGTTTGGCTCGAATCAATGGCGCAAATCGTCGCCGACAAAAACGGCAAACCATCGCAATTGCTGACTGTATCGCGCGATGTTACAAAACGCAAAATCGCCGAAGACGAACGCCGCGCCGCCCAAGAAGAAATCGCGCAGCTTTTTATGAGCGAGCAGACCGCGCACACCGAAGCCAAAGCCGCGCGTCTGGAAGCCGAACACGCCAACCGCGCCAAAGACGAATTTTTGCAGCTTATCTCGCACGAATTTCGCACGCCGCTGACGACGATTAAAATGCTCGCCCGCATTATGCAAAAAGGCGGGGAATCACCCGAAGAACGACACGAGTATCTCGAAACGATTGCCGCCGAATGCGACCGTCAGATTGATATGATTTTAAACTTGCTTGACGTGGCGCGGATTGACGAAGGCTCGATGGATTTGCGTCTGGAGCGCGTTGATGTCAATCGTCTGCTGCGCTCGTGCGATAAAATCGAACGCCATGCGGCAAACGCCCGCGAGCAGAAATTCGATGTCGAATATGATGCGACGCTGCCGCCGGCACGCGGCGACGAAAAAGCGATTCGACGCGCACTGTGTTCGATTATCGAAAACGCCATCAAATACACCGCCGTCGGCGGCGCGATTGCCATTTCGGCAAAGTATGTTTATCGAACCGCAACGATTTCAAATTCCGCAGAAATATCAATCGGCACCGGCACGACCGCAACGGCTTTTGCGCCCGAAACAATCGCCGAAAACGACTCCTTCGGAGAAATTGCCATTAGCATTGCCGAAACCGGACGCGGCATTCACACCGAAGATATTCCGCATCTTTTTCAAAAATTTTATCGCGGAACAAAGCCCGTTCCACACGACCACACAACCGACGGCACGCCGGACGATGCGATGGGACGCGCTGAAACGCCCGGTGTCGGCTTGGGTTTATACTTGGCGAAACGCTTGATAAAGGAACTCGGCGGGCGCATTGAAGTCGAATCGGAAGTCGGGCGCGGTAGTTGTTTTACGGTTTATCTCGCCGTTTGGAACGACGCGACCGACAAAATTGATGCCATAGACGAATACGGATTTGACGAAGGAGCGGCGCGGTGAAAAAACGTCTGCTCGTCATCGAAGATAACGCACGCCTGCTGCGCGTCATTGCCGTTTATCTGGAAAAAGCAGGTTTCGAAATTATGACCGCCCGCGACGGCGGCGACGCGCTCGTGCGGCTCGCTGAAACGATTCCCGATTTGATTGTCAGCGATATTATGATGCCCGGCACGGACGGTTTCGCCTTTGCCGCCAATGTCCGCGCCAATCCGCGCACTGATTTGATTCCGATTATTTTTTTAACCGCTAAAGAAAGACGCGAAGATAGAATCGCGGGTTTTCGCGCCGGTGTTGACGCTTATCTGGTCAAACCGTTCGAGCCGGAAGAACTCGTAGCCGTGATTGAAAACATTTTAAATCGCGTTTCCCGCACTCATAAGCGCGTCGCTCGCACGACGAATCCGACGATAAACGCGCCGAACAAATCACAAACGCCAGACAATTCACAATCTGTACCTGTCTCTGATTTAACCGAAGCGGAAGAGCGCGTTGCCTTTCTTGTTGCGAAAACTTTGAGCAATAAGGAAATCGCGGCACAGCTTAAAATCAGCGTTCGCACCGTCGAGACTCACATTTCGCATATTTTGGGCAAAAAAGGTTTTGCAAACCGCGTCGAAATCGCCCGATTTATCATCGTCCGTGATTCTGGTAAAAGTTAGTAAATCGTAAATCGTGAATAGTAATTAAAGAAAGTTTTATCGAGATAAGGATGCACGATTCACGACTTATAATCTACTGGTTACCCTTTCCCTTACCGCGAAATTACTTACGCCGTGTTAGTGGTAATACGGTTGCTTGCCTGCGTCCGACCGCTTACTGTCGAAACATAAAAATTATTTCGGCACAAATTATGCTTGTCTATTTTAGTGTGTGCGATTTAAGGACAGAAAAAAATGGACAATACAACAACGGCGGCATTTCAAGTAATTGACGAAAAAGGCGTGCGCGGAACCCTGGATTTAACGGTTGTTCCGCCGCAGGGTAGCGAATCGAAATTGGTTCTCGTGCGTTTTGACGACGGCTCGCAGGTTTTTGTAGATGCAAGCACATTCGTCGAAAGGGAAGAAGGTACTTTTTTGTTTCCCGGCAGTTTTGCCGAATTGTTCGCGCAAAATCCAACGTCAAAATACGGCGCGACCGCGTTTGGTGACAGCGGGCAAATCGTGATTCCGCTTCTAGCCGAACAATTAAAAATCGCCAGACAAAAAGTTTTGACCGGCGGCGTGCGCGTGCATAAAACGGTTAGTGAACAAACCGAAATGGTTGACGAGCCGACTTTACGCGAGGAAATGGAGATTCAGCGCGTCGCCGTCAATCGCTTTATTACCGAGCCGCCCGCCGTGCGTTATGAAGGCGAGGTGATGATTGTGCCACTAATAGAAGAAGTTTTGGTGGTTGAAAAGAAGCTGGTGCTGCGCGAGGAAATCAGAATTACCAAGCGCCGCGACACGCTTCGCAATCCGCAACAGTATGTCGTGCGCCGTGAAGAGGCGACACTTGAACAAATCCAACCCGACGCAAACGGCGAGAGTATTAATGCTCTGCGTGCGCCGGTTGATGAGCAAAGAAGGGGCGAATAGATTTTCGCCGGACGGAAACTTTAGAATTAAATCAAAAAGGAGAAATAATATGTCAACGACGCTTGTAGGAATTTTCGACGATTATACGGCGGCACAGAAAGCTGTGCAGCAATTATCGCAAGCGGGTATTAAACAGGGCGACATTTCAATTGCCAGAAACGATGGCGGAAAAGGTTATACCACTTACGGCGGCGCAAACTCGACCGATTACACGACCGGGAATTCAATCGGTGATAAAATCTCAAATTTTTTCGACGGAATTTTTGGAACGGACATCAACGATGACGAGCGCAGTGTTTATGCCGAATCGGTCAGACGCGGCAGCACGGTGGTCATCGTCAATACGGATGACCAGATGCTTGACCGCGCCGCGGCCGTTTTAAATGACGCCGGAGCGGTTGACGTTGACCGTCGCCACGCGCAGTATCGCGCATCGGGTTATAAACAATTCGACCAAAAAGCTCCGCTTTATAACGAAGAACAAACCCGAACCGAAACGCAAAATTACTCCAAACAAGGCGAAGTCGCTTTGCCGGTTATCGAAGAACAATTAAACGTCGGCAAGCGCGTCGTCCAGCGCGGCGGCGTTCGCGTTCACACGCGCGTAACGGAACGCCCCGTCGAAGGAAATGTAAATCTGCACGAAGAAAACGTT
>DATLXD010000168.1:0-8672 GCA_035575965.1 Pyrinomonadaceae bacterium
AAACTGAAAAGCAATGTCCCGACAAATACCTGCGGCTCGCCGATAATAAATAATCCGACAATAAAGAGAATCACTGAAAAAAGATTTCCTAGCAGGCAAAGAATCCATACTGTCAAATCTTTTGCGGCAAATCTCAGAAACATCAGATTCAAAAAGCCGGCAAAGACGATTGCCATTCCCGAACCGGCGAACCAAAAAGCGTCGAGTGAGAAATTATCGTAAACGCAGGCTGTAAATAAAATGTGAACTACGCCCAAAGCGACTGCCAGATATGAACAAATTAAATGCAGCTTCGTCAGCATATTATTTCATTCGCCGCCAATGCGAAAAGACGTATGAATAAACCGCCAGATTGATTGCTAATAAAATTAATCCGAGCAATATGTGAATCCAAAAACCAATGCCCGGATAGAGAAGCATCAAAATATAATATTCGATAAATCCGCCCGAATAGCCTGCTTCGCCGCCCAAATGTCTGAACCAATTTTCGAGCGGCGTGAGCGGGCATTGCCAGAGAAAAATTTGAACAAAAATTCCCCAGACGAGCGCGGGAAGATGTATGAATAATACGATGCGCCGACGCAAAACGAGCAAGCCGCCGAAAATGATAAAAATCACAAAGGCGAAGTGAGAAACCAGCACGGCATCGGCTAAAATACGGTAGATCATTTCAAAATGTTATAAAAATTCGGACAGCAGATTTCGACTCAAACCAATTTACACATAAACTCCTGTTTCAGGCAAGAAAACCGACGGCTGAAAATTGTAATAAAAGTTTTCGTAAATTTTTATGTCGTCTCTAAATATTAATTTCCACTTGTTTCAATTTCTGCCTTAACAATCTGATACAACTGCGGGTCAAGAGTTGATTTGCCTGATTCTAATAGAAGTTTTTCTATTAAGCGTTAGGAATCGACAAAGTAATAGCTTGTGTCATTTACATTGTAAACGACCAAACCTTTGTAAGCTGTGATTTTCGATTTGCGTGATGCGGAGTGTGCCAATTCTACTTGAAACCCAGCGTATCCTAATCCGTCAGGGGAGGAAGCAGAGTCTGATTTTGGCAGCTCGTTAATTTTAGTAACGAGTTGTTTGGCATTCTTAGTAGACAAAGCCCAGGTTGGGTTTGGTCTTCCGCTAAACATATTCAACATAACTTTGGCTTTCATTACCTTCAATGTCGGTTGCTCAAATACGAAACCAGCTGCATCATAGTTTCCAGTTGCTAGAAATATAAACAAAATTCCGAACAGAGTGATTTTTTTCATATAGTTTTAACTTCTTAAAACTTAGAGAACTGTCTAACTTGTTTCCTTTTCAACCAGCAGACACAAGTGTCTATATTTTGTAATACGCATATTTTTATCTGCTTAAAATAAATTAAGCGAGGCGTATCTTGACCACGCCCAGACCTAATCATTCAAAAAATTAACCGTTGTTTGAACGAATGATTTTCACTTAAAACGCTTCCAAGCCCGCTTCCGCAACTTCGTGGTCTTGGTCGCCAGAGCCGCCGCTGACGCCGATTGCGCCGACGACTTTGCCGCCCTGTTTGAGCGGAATGCCGCCCGCGAAAATCATTACTTTGCCGTCGTTCGAGGCGTTGATTCCAGAAAACTGACCACCCGATTGACTATGTTCAGCCAAATCCTTCGTCGCAATGTCGAAGGCTCTGGAAGTCCAAGCTTTTTTGATTGAAATATCAACGCTGCCGAGCCACGCGCCATCCATCCGCGCGTGCGCCACCAAATTGCCGCCGACATCGGCAACCGCAATATTCATCGGCTGCCCGATTTCCGCAGCTTTTTTTTCGGCAGCCGCAATTACTCTTCTGGCATCTTCCAACGTAACCATAAAATTATTCCTTTCCTTATAAATTGAATTAGAATTTGATTATCGCACAAGCGCGAGTCGCCTATAAAGTTTGCCCGAATTAAAAATATCCCAATTACTCTTTCGTTAAAACTACTTCTCTTCGCCGCTTAAACTTTTGATTTGTCGCTTTAATTCTCTAATCTCGTTGCGCAAACGCGGTAGAGATTTAACCAGCGCGTTCTGTCTTTTATATTCGTCCAAAGGCTGGACGGGAACGCCCCACCAAACGCCCGCGCGGACGATTTTGCCCGGCAAAACTCCGGCTTTTGAACCGATAACCGCGCCGCTCAAAACCCGCACGTGGTCGCCGAAACCGACTTGCCCGCCGATAACGCAATCGTCTTCGATAATGGTGCTTCCCGAAATTCCGGTTTGAGAAGCGATAACGACTCTTTCGCCTATCGTAACGTTGTGCGCAATTTGCACAAGATTGTCAATCTTTGTGCCTTTGCCGACGCGCGTCGCGCCGAGCGAGCCTCGGTCAATGCACGAATTTGCGCCGATTTCTACATCGTCTTCAATTATAACCGAGCCGATTTGCGGGAACTTTATGTAACCGTTCGCGCCGTCGCGCACAAAACCGAAACCGTCCGCGCCCAAACAAACGCCTGCATGAAGTTTGACACGATTGCCGATTGAAACATTTTCATAAATCACGACATTTTGAAAAATAAAACAATCCGCGCCGATTTTTGCATTTTCGGAAATTTTCACGCCGTCTAAAATTTGCGTTCCGCCACCAATTTCCGCGTTTTCGTTGATGCAGACGAATGCGCCGATGAAAACGTCTTTTCCGATTTTGGCGGATTCGGCAATTTGTGCGGTTCTGTCAATTCCGATTTTTCTTTTTGGTTGCTGCAAAACTTCGGCGATTTTGGCAAACGCGAGCTTCGGATTTTTGACCCGGATAAACGAATAGGGAAGTTCGCTATAAAAATTTTCGGGAACAAACATACACGATGCTTTTGTTTGCGCGGCTTGTTCGGCAAATTCCGCTTTCTCGAAAAAGGCAATCTCGCCTTCTCGTGCAGTTTCGAGACTTGCGACGCGGTAGATTTCGGTCGCGCCCTCACCGTTTAATTTTCCGTCGACAATTTCGGCTATTTTTTCGATTGTTTGCGACATATAAATTTCAATTTCTTTCCACTTCCTCAACGATTTTCTGCAAAAATATCATCAAACCTTCAATTTCAAAATTATGTTCGCGTTCCAGACGTTTCAAAACAGGTGCGCTTTCACTGTCAAGGAAGTTTAAGTCTGCAAAATCGAGCGTCAGATTTTTTCCGATTTTGCGGCGCATATCGAGCGCGATTTTCTCTAAAAGCAAAGCATCGTTAAGCGTCATCGAACCTTCGACGCGCAAAACGGTTTTTCCGCGCTCGGTGTCTTCAATCTGTGTAATATGTGTCGGCATATTTGGTTTTAGTGATTTAACGAAATAATTCGGGCAAAAGCAAACGAATGGATTGAAAACGTAGATTCGATTAGCAAAATAAAAAACCCGCGAAAAATTTGTGCGGCGAAATTTACATTTCTTTACACGGATTGCATACGCTTTGCGGTAAAATCTTTGCATCGAACGAATTAGTAATGTAAAAGCATTTGATAATTATGAACCGGATTTTAATCATCGATGATGACGAAGAGCTTTGCGAGCTTGTTTCGGAATATCTGAGCGTCGAAGGCTTTCAGGTCGAGGCAGTTCACGACGGTGAAAGCGGTTTGCAGAAAGCGTTGCGAGACGAACAGGATTTGGTAATTTTAGACGTGATGCTCCCGAAGAAAAACGGTTTCGACGTTTTGCGCGAGCTTCGCCAAACTTCAAAAACTCCTGTGTTGATGTTGACCGCACGCGGTGAAGATAGCGAGCGCATCGTTGGCTTGGAAAGCGGCGCGGACGACTATTTGCCGAAACCTTTTAATCCGCGCGAACTCGCGGCGCGTCTGCGGGCGATTCTGCGCCGCGCCGAAATAACCGACGAGACAAAGCAAATCGAGGATGACAAAATAAAAGTCGATGATGTTGAAGTAAAAATTTCCGCGCGTTCGGCAACCAAAAACGGCAAAGATTTAGGTTTAACTTCAGTCGAATTTGAACTACTGGCGATGCTTCTGAAAAATGCGGGAACAATTGTCAAAAAGGAAGATTTGAGCGAGCAGGTTTTAGAGCGCAAACTCTCGCCCTATGACCGCAGTCTCGATATGCACATCAGCAATTTGCGAAAGAAACTCGACGCGCACGGCAGCGAAGAAGAACGAATAAAAACCGTGCGCTCGGCGGGATATATCTATACATTGGACATTTGACATTTATCATTTATCAAGCAAGTTTTGATAAATGATAAACGTTAAATGATAAATGACGAATGACTTTATTTTTAAAGATTTTCCTCTGGTTTTGGCTTTCGACAGCTTTAGTCGTCGCGGTGGTCAGTTTTATCAATTGGTCGACGCAGCCTGAAAATCTCGGCAGGCAATGGCAGATTATTGTCGGCGACACCATCAACATTAATGCGCAGACGGCGGCGCAGATTTATGAAAACGAAGGTCAAAGCGGTCTTGAAGAATATTTGAGCAGGCTTGAATCATCTGAAAGGATTATCGAAGCCGGATTTTTTGATATAAACGGCAGACAGATTGCCGGAAAAAAACTTGCCGAAACGACCGAGAATCTTTTCGATAAAGCATTTACGAGCGACAAAACCGAATTTGACGTTCAGCCCGAAGACACTTTCGCCGCCAAAAAAATCGAGTTGAAAAACAAAGTGCAATTTGTTTTCATCACTCATTGGAAACGTCCCACATTTCCGGCATCTCCCGATTTAAGAAAGAGAATTCTGCAAATTTTAGGCGTAATTTTAACGGCGGGTTTATTCTGCTATGGTTTAGCGCGTTATTTGACTTTGCCGATTAGCAAACTTCGCCGCGCCACCCAAAAATTTGCCGACGGCGATTTGCAGACGCGGGTCGCTTCTGAAATTGGAAACAGGCGCGACGAAGTTGCGAAGCTGGCAGAGGATTTTGACGAGATGGCGGAAAGAATCGAATCTCTGGTAACGGCGGAAAAACGCCTGACGCAGGATATTTCTCATGAATTGCGCTCGCCGCTCGCGCGTTTAAACGTCGCGCTCGAACTCGCACGCGCTAAAGCAAATCCTGAAACACAAAGTTTATTTGAACGAATCGAGACAGAATCGTATCGTCTGAACGAAATGATTTCACGGCTTTTGACTTTATCAAAACTCGAAACCGATTCTGAGAATTTTGAGAAACACGAAATGAATTTAACAAAATTGTTTGAGCAGATTGTTGTCGATGCCGATTTTGAAGCAAACGCAAACGGAAAATCTGTCAAAATTTCGCAGAAGGCAGAATCCCGTGTTTTCGGTAATGAAAATCTTTTACGAAGCGCGATTGAGAATGTTTTGCGAAACGCCGTGCGCTACACGAAGGAAAATACAAGCGTCGAAGTTTCGCTTGAAAAGGAAAATAAAAACGCTCTAATTTCGGTCAGAGATTTCGGCGCGGGCGTTCCCGAAATAGAACTCGAAAACCTTTTTCGCCCGTTTTACCGCGTGCAAGCGGCGCGTGATAGAAAATCCGGCGGCATCGGTCTTGGTTTAGCGATTGCGGAACGCGCCGTTCACGCTCACGGCGGCACAATTGAAGCCAAAAATTTGGA
Source organism: Pyrinomonadaceae bacterium (assembly GCA_035575965.1). Taxonomy (GTDB): domain Bacteria; phylum Acidobacteriota; class Blastocatellia; order Pyrinomonadales; family Pyrinomonadaceae. The sequence goes on from DATLXD010000168.1 coordinate 5,558, forward strand.
AAACGGTTTATTGGTAAAAATCAGTTTGCCGGGTTTGAATTAAACATCTTCGACAAGAAACAAAAGCGCGTTTTCGGTTGTCGCCCGCGCCTTGTGTTTAGCATTTGAGCAAATAAAAAGTCCGTCGTCTTGTTTGAGAAATTTGGTTTTATCTTCAAAGTCAATTTCGATTTCGCCTTAGACGACGTATCCAATATGATTTTTCTCACACTAATCAATTTCTCGAAAATTTTGGAAAACTCGACAAGTCTCAACTGTTTTCCATCACTTTCAAATGTTTTGGCTCGCAAACCAATCGCCGAATTTGTCCATTCAATTTCAGTCAAATCTATCTTCGTCAATTTTCACGATTTCGGCGGGCGTTAACAAAAGATTGGATGCTCAAAATCACAAAAAACAGGCATATCAAAGCCATTGCCGCTTGCGAAAGAACCGCGAGCGAAACTTTGATGCTGCTCATCTGCGAAACGAGCCGCGCCGTCGGAATCAGGAATCCTAAAAGCCCGACGAGAACCGCCGCGTGCATCAAATGTTTTCGCAGATTTTCTTTTGATTTAGCGAGAAATCCAAAAATTACCAACAGCAAACCGAACGCCGCCGGAATCAAGGCGGTCAAACTTGTATTTCCATCGAAAATGCTGAAAACATAACCGATAATTCCGATTAAAATTAACAAAATACCACTTATTATTGAAGTCGAAGGCATAATTTTAGTTCAAAGTTCAAAGTTCAAAGTTTAAGGTTCAAGGTTCAAGGTTCAAGGTTTGAAACTTTGAACATTGAATCTTAAACTAATTATTTCTTCATAATCGGCAAAACAATCATCGAAGCACTTTTGCCGCCGAAATAAACTCGTTCCGTGGCTCTCTGAAAATCAGCCGCCGTCGCCAGCTTATAATTTTCCATATACTTTTGCGGATTTCGCGCGACGAGCGGAAACCAAGTACTTTGAATCTGCACCATTATTCGATGACCTTTTTTGAAGGTGTGCGTGATTCCCGGCATCGTAAATTCGAGTTTTGACACTTCGTTCGGCTTGAGCGGTACGGGTTTTTCAAAACTGTTTCTAAACCGCGCCGGCATCGGTTCACCGCGCAGAAGCATTTGATAGCCGCCCGGTTGAAAGACCGAAAATGCAGAGTTTTCCGGCGGCTTAACGCCTTCGGGAAATTTGTAAGCATCGGGGAAAACGTCAATCACTTTGACAATGAAATCTGAATCCGTGCCGCTCGATGAGATGAAAAGATACGGTTTGATGTCGCCCGCCACCGTTAAATCTTCGGTCAAAGATTCGGTTTGATATACAAGAACGTCCGGTCGAGTGGAAGCAAAACGCTGGTCTTCGGTCATAAAATCGCGCGGGTAATTCGACGTGATTTTCTGCGTGTAAGGCACAGGTTTCATCGGGTCGGAAACATATTCGTCAAAGCTGTTCGCCGCTTTCAGCGCGTCTTGCGAAAACGAAAGTCCGCCGTTGACGGTCAAATATAAAGCCGTGTCCGTAGCGTTTGTCGGGTTATAATCGTTAAAAGTTCTCCATACATTCGCGCCGGTATCGAACAGATTGACTTCCTTGATTTTGGAAACATCGCCTTTGTTCTTTAAAAAATGATTGAAAAAGGGAAGCTCGATATTGCTTCGATACCAAACGCCCGTTTTTTCGCCGAAATAAGCCGTGCCGAGCCAATCGCCGTCCGAACGCGCCCATCCGCCGTGATCCCAAGGTCCGACGACGAGGACGTTAAAAATGCCCGGATTTTGTCGTTCGATATGCTGGTAAGTTTTCAACGCGCCGTATAAATCCTCGTTGTCAAACCAGCCGCCGACCGTCATCACCGCCGCTTTGATGTTTTTTAGTTTCGGCAAAATGTTGCGGTCTTTCCAGTATTGGTCATAGTTCGGATGCTGCATCATCTCGTCCCAGAATTTTATGCGCAATCCCAAACCTTTTTCGTATGAATCGGCGGTTTCTTTCAGTCCGCCGGTTTGTTTGAAATAATCGTAGCCGTCCTGAGTTTCACGCCGGTTGAATTTCCTCAGATAATCGCCGTTGTCTGTCGGAGTCGGGCGCGGCTGACCGAAATTGCTGAAAAAAGCGTAATTCTGCGCGAGAAATAACGCGCCGTTGTGGTGCATATCGTCGCCGTGAAACCAATCGGAAACCGGTGCTTGTGGCGAAGCGGCTTTGATTGCCGGATGCGAGTCAATAATTCCAGCCGAAGTGTAAAAACCCGGATATGAAATGCCGTAAATGCCGACGCGACCGTTGTTGTTCGGGATGCTTTTGACGAGCCAGGCAACCGTGTCGTAGGTGTCGGTCGATTCATCAATTTCGGTCGGTTTTGTATTAGCAATATCGGGACGCACGTCCATAAACTCGCCTTCGGATTTCCAACGTCCGCGCACGTCTTGATAAACGAAAACATAACCTTCACGCGCGAAAAGCTCGTCGGGACCCAAACTTGTTTTAAACTGCTCGTTGCCGTTCTTGTCTTTACCGTAAGGAGCAACCGTATAAGGCGTGCGGTTGAGCATAATCGGGTATTTTTCCGCTTTCGCTTTCGGCTCGTAAATTGAGGTGAACAACTTCACGCCGTCGCGCATCGGAATCAACACTTCGCGCTTGGTATAATTGGTTTTGATATAAGCAGCAAGCTCTTTCTGCTGTTCGGTCAATTGCTGCTGTGCGAACAACGAAACGGAACAAAATACAAACAGCAAAACGACAAACACCGGATTAAAAAAACGATTCGGTTTCATATACTTTCTCCCAAAAATAAAAATGGACAAGATTTTTCTCGTCCATTTTCGCGCAAATAAAAGACAGATACAAGTTAGAATCGAAGCTGTTTCAATAAAATCAACGTTTGACTTCGATTTCCACAACCAACAAGACTTGCGAGCGCACATCGAGCGAGCCTGCTTCAACCGGAGTTATGTATGAGCGTTTGGCTGCCACCATCATCGAATTCGACATACTTGCGTTTGAATAATCCAACACCGGCGTTCGCGACGCAATGCCGCCTTCGGATGTTTTCACGACGCGCACGATTTTACCGCCCAGCGATTGCGCGATTGATTCGGCTTTTATCATCGCCTGTCTGGTTGCCAAAGC
>DATLXD010000169.1:0-2079 GCA_035575965.1 Pyrinomonadaceae bacterium
ATTTTTATTGGCTTGTTCCGCATTAACTATATTATTCGATTGATTTTTCGTATTTTGGTTGGTTAAAGCGGCGGAATTCGTCGAATTATCCGCAGTGTTTGTCGTTTTTGGCAATTCATATCCGCAAGCCGTCCAAAGCAACCCGCCAATCAAAAAAATTATCGCCTTCAATTTCATAGATTTATAAACCTTTCTTACTTCCTTTATGAAGATTCATTATTTGGTTATTTGATAGACGAAATGTCATAGGTCGTTCGCCATAATAGCATTGAAGCGGCATCTGTGTAAAAATTGATTTTACTGGATTGAAATCGTTTTTGGGTCAGTTTCAGACTCAAGCATTTGTAAAGTTTTTCAAATAACAAACTCCAAATAACCGACGCGCATCAAACCGCGCAGGAGATTGAACATTTATGAAAAAAGCATTTTTAATTTTTAGTTTTATAATTTTAACTTTTACTTCCGCCACTTTCGCGCAAAAACAAATCGAGCCGCAGTTGCAGCGCGACCCGATTTTGGAAGCCGACGCGAGACATAACTTGGAAGTCGCGCAACAGTATTTCAAATTAAAAAAGGCTTACAAAGCCGTTCTACTGCGCTTTGAAGAAACATTTGCCGCGTATCCCGATTTTTCCAAGATGGACGAATTTTTGTATTACGCGGGAATGAGCAGTTTTTATCTTTCGGATAATAAAGGCAAACAAAAAGTAGTTTCGGAAGCCGACAAAAAGAAATTCGCGCCCGAAAAGCTGCGTGAAGATGCAGTGGCTTATTTGTCGCAACTTGCCGAAAAATATCCGCAAAGCGTTTTTAAGGCGGAAGCCGAAAAGACTTTAAAATTATTGAGCGGCAAAAATAATCGCTAATTTGGCGGAGCAGAAAAATGAAAAGGCTAATTTTATTTTTAATCATTGGTTCGTTACAATTTACATACTGCGAATCACTTTTCGCTCAATCAAACAATCAAAATCCGACGTTGCGGGAACAACCGCGTGAGGAAGAGAAAACGAGAAATCTTTCATTACCTGAGGTTATTTTCGACACCTTGATTGAAAAAGCGGAGGCTGACGGCTCGATTCGCGTCGTTATCGAGATCGGCAACATTACGTTTAGAAGTTTACCGACAAAGCGAATGATGGAATCGCAATGGCGGTTGCAGCGGCGAAAAGAAAAAATCCGAAAGGAACTTTTTCATCATTTTGCGCGATTAAACACGCGCGACGTTGAACGAGGAGCGAGCGGCGAACGAGTAATAATGACGGTTGATGCCGACGCGCTGAAATTTCTCAAAAAGAAATATATCAATGACATCAATATTAACGAAGTCCCCGCGAAAAAAGAGATTCAGACGATTAGCCGCGAGAAACGCGATACGATGATTGACGAGTTGATTAAAAAAGCCGAAGCCAAAGGCGCAATCAGTGTTTTCGTCGGCTTTAAAGGCATAGAAACAACGGCTTCCGAAGCAATAGAAGCGAGAGAGAGAATCTTAAAAGAACTTGTTAAATACGACGTAGAGATTGCGACTAAACAGATTACCGATGACGGAATGAAACAAATATCCAAATATGTAACGATGACGGTCAATGCCGATGCTTTGAGATTTATGAAAAATCAACCTTTCGTTGAAAGCATTAACGAGAATGGAATAAACAGAATAGGAACGTGGGACGTTTAATTTATAAAAAATTCTATAAAATTAGAGAGCGGTAATAAGTTTTATATTTTCAAATCATAATTACAAAGGAAGAATAAAAATAAAATATGTCTTTAACAGTTGTAGGTTCGGTGGCGTTTGACGCATTGGAAACGCCTTTCGGCAAACGTGACAAACTCCTCGGCGGCGCGGGAACGCATTTTGCGCTTTCGTCGAGTTTTTTTACGGATGTCCGCGTGATTGGTGTTGTCGGCAATGATTTTACCGATGCGGAATGGGACGTTTTCAAGCGTCATAACATAAATACCGACGACATCGAAGTCGTCAAAGACGGTAAAACATTTTTCTGGCGCGGGAAATATGATTACGATTTGAACACGGCGCACACGCTCGAAACGCAATTGAATGTTTTTGAAACTTTC
>DATLXD010000170.1:0-4047 GCA_035575965.1 Pyrinomonadaceae bacterium
CATCAGTTGGAGAGTATTGCCGGTGAGCGGAACGCGCTGGAAGTTAAGGTCAAATGGCAGTTCACCGTGGAACAAGCCAGACAGAAGTTAAGTCGGCATTATGAGGAATTAACTTCTAATAACTAATGTAACAAAGCACTAGCACCAAAGGTTATTAGCCAAACATATTTCTTACCTTGTCCATAAACGATTCATCCTGAAAATCAAGGTCTTCGATTTCCGCAAGTTGTTCCAAAACTTTGCGCTGTTCTTTGCTTAAGGTTTTCGGCGTGATAAGCGATGCGGCGACGAACAAATCACCTTTGCCGCGTCCGTTTAAAGAGGGCATTCCGTGACTTTTTAGACGAAAAACCGTTCCCGTTTGCGTTCCTGCCGGAATTCTTAGGTTTTCTTCGCCGTCCAGAGTTTTGACTTTTATTTCTGCGCCGAGCGCGGCTTGCGCGAAAGTTATTGGAACGGCTGAATAAAGATTTGCGCTTTGTCGTTCAAACAATTCGTGTTCTTTGACGTGAATGACGACGAACAAATCACCCGAACCGCCGCCGCGCGTTCCGGCTTCGCCTTCGCCGCTTATTCTGAGACGCGAGCCTGTTTCAACGCCCGCCGGAATTTTTACTTCCAGCGATTTTTCCTTTTCGATGCGTCCTGCGCCGTGACATTTTTTGCACGGATTTTTGATAATCTGACCTTTGCCGCTGCAAGTCGGGCAAGTTCGCATCACGCTGAAAAATCCCTGCTGGTAGCGCGTTTGTCCGCTTCCGTTACAGGTCGAGCAAGTTTCGACGGAACTTCCCTTTTCCGCACCTTTGCCGTCGCAAAAGTCGCATTTTTCGAGACGCGGAATGCGTAAAGTTTCTTCCTTTCCGGCGGCGGCTTCTTCTAGAGTTATTTCCAAATCGTAGCGCAAATCTGCGCCGCGCTGTGCGGCGGTTCGCGGCGAACCGCCGCGCTGCCCGCCGAACATATCGCCGAAACCAAAAAGGTCGAAAATATCTTCGATATTGGAAAATCCGGGATTAAAGCCCGCGCCGCCTGCACCCGCGCCAACGCCTTGATGTCCGAAACGGTCGTATGCCGCGCGTTTCTGCGCGTCCGACAAAACCGAATAGGCTTCCGCTGCTTCCTTAAATTTTTCTTCCGCCGTGTGGTCGTCCGGGTTTTTGTCGGGATGATGTTTTATCGCAAGTTTGCGGTAAGCCGCTTTTATCTCAGTTTCACCGGCAGTTTTGCCGACACCTAAAATTTCGTAATAATCTCTTTTACTCATAAAACAGTAGTCAATAGACAGTAGTCAGCAGTCAGCGAACCCCCAATTTTTAGCTTGTTCATTTTATCAAACAATCCAAAATCCAAAATCCAAAATCTAAAATCCAAAATAAAGATAACGTCAGCCCAATTCTTTGAACTGACGTTACTTTAATTTTGCGACAACCAACCGAAACAGTCAACAGCCTATCATTTATCACTTATCATTTATCATTTATCAACCGGCAAAATTGACGATTGAAAATAACTGCACGGTAGATAAAAATTGATAAATGATAAATGTCTAAACTGCCGCCATTAACGCTTCGGTAAGCTGGTTGGCAACGGTTTCGACTTTAGATAATTGTGTTTGGATTTCGCCGCCGTCTTCGGATTCGAGCGATTCCTCGGCTTCATTTAAGACCGCGTTAATTTCCTGCTGTTCTTCGAGCGGAATTGATTTACCGAATTCCATCATTGCCTTTCCAGTGTTTTTGATGAGCGAATTGAGGCGGTTGCGATGCAGAATAAACTCTTTTGCCGTGCGGTCTTTTTCGACCGAAGATTCCGCTTCCATTATCAGAAGCTCGATTTCATCGGGCGCGAGTCCCGACGACGGCGCAATCTGCATCGATTGTTCGAGTTCGGTCATTTTGATCCTGCGCCGAAACATTGACGATGCCGTTGGCATCGATGTCGAATGCAACCTCAATTTGCGGAACGCCGCGCGGCGCGGGTGGAATACCGACGAGTTCAAATTTGCCAAGGCTACGTTGCTGCTGAATCGAAAGCGTAATTTTTCTCTTGAATTTCTTCCGAAATTTCTTCTGTCGGTAGTGAATTTTTAGCGGGCTTCATTTCACGGGTTTTATTGGGCTTGAATTTGGTTTTGAAACTATAGATTTGAGTTTTCCTGCTTGATTAGCTTTTCTAAAATTTTGGCGACATAGCTGACAATCGAAATCATTCTTCCGTATTCGATTCTGGTCGGACCTAACACGCTCAAAGTTCCAATTGCATCACCGCTTCCGATGCGGTAAGGCGCAGTTATCAAAGTGCAGTTTTGCAGAGATTCAGAGGAATTTTCGCTGCCGATAACGACTTGCACGTTTCCTTGAACGGAGGTGTCGCGCTCGATACATTCGGTCAGAATTTGCACGAGGCGAGATTTTTCTTCAATTGTTCGAATCAGCCCTCGAGCGCGTTCGAGGTCGGCGAAATCTCGTTTGCTCAAGATATTCGACGTGCCGTCGACATAAATATCGCCGAGATTATCCTCTTCGCTCTCAATACTTTGCGAGCAAAGAATCATCGCCGTTTGCAGCAGCTTGTCAAAAAGCGCGGTTTCTTCGTGCATCAACTTCAAAATCTCCGCGCGAATTTCCGCTAAACTTTTGCCGCTGAATTCCGTGTTCAAATACCGCGCTGTGCGGTCGAGTTCTTCGCTGGTAAAAGTTTCTTTGAGCCGTATAATTTTGTTGTGGACAATATTCGGCGCGGAAACCAAAACGACCAGAATGCGTTTGTCTGATAAATTGACAAATCCGATGTGCTGCAATTTATCTTTTGCCAAGCTGGGCGAAACGACGATGCCGACGTTATTTGAAAGAGCCGAAAGAAGTTGCGAGGTTTTCTCCATTAGACGGTCGGGCGTTTCGTGAGAATCAAGCTCTTTGATTCCAAATTCGCCGTTGATAAGCCGCAAATCTTCATCGGAAAGACTCAAAACACCAAGGAGATTATCAACAAAAAAACGATAGCCTTTATCGGTCGGAACTCGTCCGGCGGAAGTATGCGGCTGTTCGACGAGCCCGAAATCTTCAAGTTCGCCCATCACATTGCGAATCGTCGCCGAACTCAATCCCGAAGCATTTGCGAATTTTTCCGCGATTACTTTCGAGCCGATTGGCTCGCCTGTAACGAGATGTTCGTCGATGATCGCCGACAGAATTACTTGCCCGCGAAAATCGGGACATTGCTGGTTTTTCTCTGTTGTTCTAGTTGAATTGGCGGCTGACATCTTTTTCGTGGAGGTTTGATGCACACTGCGAAGCGCGATATGCTTCTACTATTAAATTAGATAGCATTTTCCCGAACGAACTGTCAAGAATTATCGTTAAATCTTGATAAACATTTTTTAATGTTGGAACTCGAACACATCAAAAATTTTTACGAAAACGCCTTTCAGAATTTAGACGGAAACCGCCCGATTCCAGAAATCGAAGTTCGATTTTATCCGTATGTCGGCATCAACCACACGATTCGCATTCGGAATGGCAAAGTCCTCGTGCGTCTCGCCGAACTCAGCGAATCTGCACCGCCGGACATTCAAAAAGCGTTAGCATTTATTTTAGTAAGCAAACTTTTGCAGAAAAAGATTCAGCCGCAAGCTGCAAAAGTCTATCGTGAATTTGTCAAAACTCGAGAAATACAAGCAAAAGCCACCGCGAACAAACGTGCGAAGGGAAGAAAAGTTATAACTTCTTCAAAGGGTGAAATTTATGATTTGGAAAAGATATTTCACAAATTAAATCTAATTTATTTTCAAAACTCCGTTCCAAAACCGACTTTAACTTGGTCAGCACGAAAGACTTACCATATTTTAGGACATCACGACGCGACACACGAAACAATCGTTATCAGCAAATCTCTCGATAACAAAAAAGTCCCGAAATTTGTAGTGGAATTCGTCGTCTTTCACGAGATGCTGCACATTTTTCACCCGACGACGCTCCGCAACGGCAGACGCTACAATCACACCGCGCAGTTTCGCCACGACGAAAGGAAATTCGCGTATTTTGA
>DATLXD010000171.1:0-6153 GCA_035575965.1 Pyrinomonadaceae bacterium
GGTCTTTACTATCGCGCCAGAACTGGAAGTGTTGAAGATGGCGAGCTGATGCGCTTGATTGACGAGCAATATACGGCAACACCATTCTACGGTTATCGTCGAATGACGGTTTATTTGCAGAATTCGGGTTGCCGGGTTAATGGTCGTCAGCGACGCGGAAGATGAACTGCGGAAACAACTGCTGCCGGTGATGAAATCGCTCGAAAGCTCCGGGCTTTCTGACCAAAGAATGAATGATATGCCGGTAGTTAATGGAGCTGGCTCCCGTCTCGCGCACTCGCTCTATTTGTTCAATCAGGACATCGCCGTATCGGACTTCCAATCGTTCGGCAAAAAGCTGGATGCCGACCCATTCGCCGATTAGCTGACTCGGAACCGAATACAAATGGTTCTTCACCCAGACGGTGCTGTTGCGCGAAACACGCACTTTCAAAGCAGTCGAATCCGCCAGCCGAAGTGCCGGAAGTTCGCGCATTACCGCCATCTCCACTGCCAGTTTGTCCGCCCGGCGACGGTTGCGCTTTACAAGCACACCAGATAAAAAGGTGGAGTATTCTTGACGCGAGCGGAAATCACGGCTGCCGCGCAGAATCAAACTCTGCCGGACAGCGGACTTGAACCGCCGGTGCGATTGCTCGACATCTCCGTTCTCATTCGGTGATGCCGGGTTGGTGTGACTTGCCCGCAGAGCGTAATGGGTCAGTAATGCCGTATATCCGGCAGTAAACTCATTGCGCCTGCCAACTCTGGTTACCGCCGCCGTCAAGTTATCGGTGCGATGCTCCGCCGGAACTTTGCCGAGATTCCAGAGGGCGTTCTGCAAACCTTCGGCGAAAGCCTCGAAACTTTCCGAAAAACAAATATTGCCCATTTCCCAGTTCGAGTAAGTCAAACAGAAATGGTAGAAAAGATGCGGAAACGGCTGCCGGTCGATGGTTATGTTCAACTCATTAAAACTGGTAAAGTCGCTTTGCGCCTGATGTCCGGGCAGATGCCGCTGCTCGAAAAACACTTCTTTCGGCAAACCATCAACCGCCCGCCAGGCTTTGACACGCCGCTGAAGAGTGCGAAGCTGAGAATCGGAAAAGCGGTTCGGATACCGCTCGAATAAATATTCGAGCAATGTCGTGACTTCCACCTCCGGCTCGCTTTCCAGAAACGGAAGAATCTCAGTCCAGACATCGGCGAAACCATCCGTTCGCGTTCGACAGCCGCGAGATTGTTTGGATTGCGACGGCGGTTTGCCCAGATGCCGATACTTACGAGCGGTCTTTTCATCCATATCGGACAAGGCTGCCGCCCTCTTCAAATTCTTTCCCAGGTTCAATAACTTCATAAGCCTCCAATATTGTTTGTCGGTAACCATCTGCTTGAGTAACCTCCGCTAAAAAGGATACTTTCGATGGTCGCTCAGGTTGTCAAAGAACGGGAAATCTAATTGTCGTCAGACTACAAATCTAATTGTCGCTTAACACTCCTTTTAATTTTTTTGTCGTAGCGATACTTCGCCGCTTTTTCTGAAATTGGCTGATTTAAGTTCTGCCAAACGACATCAACATCACGTTTGATAAATGCTATCGGCTTGTTTCGCAGACGTGGTATTTTGTCCGTCTCAAAACGACCGCGTACAACCGCCGATTGTGAACAACCAAAACGGTAAGAGACATAATCAACACCGACGATTGCCCCTGGCTGTAAATTTTCAAAATAGGTGATTTGACTGATTGAGAAATCAGACTTCAAACTCTCGACCGTTTTGCGAAGGTCGATTAGTTCAGATAAAACTTTGAGTTCAAATTCTGTCATCTAATATCAGTTGTCAATATTTGTTTGGCTAAGTGTTTACATTGCTTTTCGATAATCTGACGCTTGAAATTAGCGTCTTTGTTAAAATGGTAGTAGTAGGTAGTTGGCTGAATGTTTACAGCCCGACAAATACTCAAAACGCTTTTTGTTTTCGATTTATCTAAGGCATCTAGCAATGCCATCTTTACTGATTTTTCTGCGGTTGATTTTGGTTTAGCCATAAACTTCCTGAAACTAAAAAAGCCAACCATTGAGTGAAGTGTTAGACACTTCAAACGTTATGGTTGGCTTTTAGTCTTAAAATTGATGTAATTCCGTGTATACACCAGTCACGGAATTAAATCGAAAATTTTATTCTGTATCAATCACCTTACAGCAAGCTTTTACGTAAGGTTGAAAGACTAAAACCGAAGATGTGCGGTAACACCTTCTAAATTATTGTAGCGAAGCTACATTATTGTAGCGAAGAAAAATCCCCTACTACCCGCTACTTGTTTATACTACAACTCTGTGAAAAACTGCAAGTGTTATATTACTTCACCGCCCGTTTGAGCAAAATGCAAATTTGGAAACAATACAATAAAAGAAGTAAATCCTATGAATGGCGGGCACGGTTTCGCTTAAATCAAAAAACATTTCGACCAAAAGAAGATACAAAAAGCAAATTGCTAGATGTTATCTCCGAAATTCGCAAGCAGGAAAATAGGGAAAATACCAACAGGAAATACCAATTAAATTTGGAAGTAATTTTCTATACCCCATCAGTTGCCGAATTATTTGAGAAAGTCTTGCCGACCATTGCGAAACATCATCAGAGAACGCTTGCGAAGAGAGTTTTTGAAACATTTCTTTCTCTTCTCCCACCACTAATAAAAGTCAATGAGTTATCGCAAATTCATTTTCAGCTTTATATTGACCACCGAAGCGGGCAACTTGGCAAACAATCGAAGCTACCAGTTTCGCGTCAAACAATTTACAAGGAACTTTACACAGTAACATCAGCATTAAAAAAATCAAGGCTTTATTACCAATCGCTGGAAAAATGGCAAGTGCCGGAACTACCGGAACTGCCAAAAGGATTTAAGAAGAAAAATCAGCGTGAAAGGTTAGTTTCAGACAAAGAACTCGCCGACATAATCAGCGAGTTGATGAAACCGCCGACAGGCAAACAAACTCACGCGCATCACTTCCACCGTGTTCGTCTCGCACACATTTTAGAGTTCGGTTACTGGACGGGATTAAGACGTAAGGAAATTGCTGGATTGCAGTTTGCTCAATATGACGGTGAACAGCAAGCCATTTTGAATGTAAAAAGATGGAAAACCGACACGGTAACGAAATTTTTTCCGCTTGGAAAACGAGCAATCCAGATAATCAACGCAAGGCGAGAACTTCAAAAAGATTCGAATTATATTTTTACGCCGGACGGCAAGCCGATTGAATCAAATTACCGAACGCTAAAAAATATCTGCGGAGATTTGAAAATTCCCTATGGAAGATTTACCGACGGCGGATTAGTCAGCCACGATTTGCGGCACAATTTTGCAACGGAGATTTTACACCAATCGGATATTGAGACCGCCCGCGAGCTTCTTGGACATTCTAATATATCTCAGACATCAACCTACGTTCATACTTCAAGCGAAAGGCTGCGTGATGCTGTCAAAAAACGCGATAAAATCAATTATGATTCGGAACTTGAAAAGATATTCGAGATGGTCAGCACCGGTAAATTAAAACAACAAGAGTTTAACGAACAAATCAAGAAATTATTTCGGTTTTGAAATCAAAGTGGTCAAAAAGTGGTCAGCTTTGTTTTACTTAGATAATAAGTATATCTAAATCAATAACTTGCAGTCAATGGTTGCTAGTCGCCGCCTCCACCAACTTTATTTTGGATTTTAGATTTTGGATTTTGGATTTCAAATTCTGAAATTATACTTTTCCTTCCGTTTTGAGTTTTTCCAAATGCGCTTCGACTGATTTTTCAGCGAGTTTCCACAAATCAGGTGAAACGTCCGCATAAACTTTTTCGACAATTTCACGACCAGATTTTGCGCCGTTTTCGATTGCTTCTAAAATTTTTTGTTCACGTTCCAAGCGATGCGTGATATAGCTTTCGATTTTATCTTTCGCGCTGGAAATTGCCGCGCCGTGTGAGCCGCAAAGAAAACGTAGATTCGGTAGATTTTTCATTCTTTCAAGCGAATTCATATAATCAATCATATTGCCCTCGGGCGGCGCAATAACCACCGAACCCGCGCCGATGACATTATCGCTCGACAGCAGAAAGCCGAATGCTTCATCATAAAAACAAAGATGTCCGCGAGCGTGTCCGGGCAAGTAAAGTGTTTTTAATTCAAAGGTTTTGCCATCTTCGGCTTGCAGTTCAAAGACTTCATTGTCTTCGATAAATCGGTCAACTTTAACTTTTCCCGTTAAACTTTCCGCCGTTAATCGGTGCGCCGAAATCGGAACAGGTAAGTCGAATTTTTCTGAAAGATGTTTTTGTAAAACGGTTTCGCCGCCGAAATGGTCTTGGTGCAGATGCGTAACGATTATTGCTTTGCAGACAAAACCCTTTTCGACGAATGAGTCAATAAATTCGTGAAAAGAATTTTGCTCGTCAACGTCTTTTGCAGCCGCGTCTATCACGACAAACTCTTTTTTGCCGACGATAAAACAATTCGTGTGCGTCGCGGGCGGAAGCGTTTCGGTTTTCAAAGGAAAACAAACAATGCGCGGATTCAGTTCGATAAAATTAATTTTACCGTCGCACGATTGTGACTTTTCAAGAAGTCTTTGCGAAACAATTTTTGGAGTTTGGTTTTTAGTTTTCAGACTTCGGTTTATGATTTTAGCAGCTGTATTTATCTGTGTAAATCCGTGTTCATCTGTGGTTAAATTTGTTGTGTTCGTATCGCTTGCAGATAGAGTTTGAAGTGAAATCAAAACCGGCGGCGAGATTAAAACTTCCGAATTTTCCCAAGCTTGCAAAGCACCTTCCGGCTTGATAAATTCGACATTTTCGAGTTCTGTAATTGCTGCGTGAGGCGTTTGTTTCAAAGGGCAGACGACGAGAAAAAATCTGGTTTTGAAACGCACGGGCGAAAGTTGCGGGGTTGTCCAAAATCCGGTGTAAAAAAAATCTTCCACGTCAATCCGCAAACCCCAATGCTTTAAAATTTCGGGAAACGTCATTCTGCCGGAAATCAAGTCGTCGTGAAGCGACGCGAATTGACCTTTTGTTAATTTTTCACCGCCACGCACGAGCAAAACGCCGACTTCTTCAAAAGTTTCGCGCACCGCGCACGCGATAAATTTTGCAAGCTCGGCATCCGTGCAGTTTTCAACTTTTATTTCCGCGTCCGATGCTTCGAGCTTTCCGCCCGGAAAAGCGTGCCAGCCGCCGAGAAATTTTAATTCCCTGTTACGCTGCGCCCATAAAATCTGTGTAAAATCTTGGTTTAATAAAATTACGGCTGCGGCATCTTTCGGTGTTGCTGCTTTTTGAATCACCTATAAACTTTAACTTAAAAACAGGACACGAATAAAATGGAAAAAGCGGATTTTCACGGATAAATTATCTAAAGAAAATCCGCTTAAACCCGCCGCTTCATCCAAATCTGTGTCCTATTTCCTGTTAATTTAAATCAAACAGCAAAAACTCCGTTTCGTTCTTCAGTGCTTTTACTTCCAGCAAATTGTCTTCGCTGATTGCCGCGCCGTCACTCGCATTTAAAGTTTTGCCGTTTAATTCCAGCGAGCCTTTGACGATTTGAATCCAAGCGTGGCGATTTTCTGATAAGTTGTGCGAAACCGTTTCGTCCTTCGCCAAAATCGAAGCATAAAGCCGCACGTCCTGGTTAATTTTTACCGAATTGTCATCGCCGCCGCGCGATGCGACGAGCTTTAATTTGCCCTGTTTTTCTTCGGGCGAAAAGTATTTTTGCTCGTAACCGGGCGTGTTGCCTTCAGTTTCCGGCAAAAGCCAAATCTGCAGAAGATGAACCTGTTCCGCGTCCGACGCATTAGCTTCGCTGTGCTTGATTCCCGTTCCCGCGCTCATTCTTTGAACTTCGTGCGGGCGAATAATGCCTTCGCCGCCGGAACTGTCTTTGTGGGCGAGCGCACCTTTGATAACGTACGTTACAATTTCCATATCGGCGTGTCCGTGCGTCGGAAAACCGCGCCCCGCCGCCACAAAATCTTCGTTTATCACGCGCAAATCTCGAAATCCCATAAATTGCTGGTCGTAATAATCGTTAAATGAAAATGTGTAGCTCGTATCGAGCCAACCGTAATTTCCGCCGCCGCGTTCTTCGGCGCGTCTTATTTTTATCATTT
>DATLXD010000172.1:0-2001 GCA_035575965.1 Pyrinomonadaceae bacterium
GGCGCGGACGAGAAAAGAATTTATTTGACCGGCGTTTCGATGGGCGGCTACGGCGTGTGGTATTTGGCATCGCGTCACGCCGGAAAATTTGCCGCGCTGGTTTCTATTTGCGGCGGCAGTCCATTTATGAAAGGCGATCGTTTTGATTCGATTATTCGAGGAGTCGGCAAAACCCCGGCGTGGCTGTTTCACGGCGCGGACGACAAAATTGTTCTGGTCGGCGAATCGCGCCAAATTGTTGCGGCACTCGAAAGAAACGAAGGTAGCGTCAAATACAACGAATATCCGGGTGTCGGTCACAATGTCTGGCTGAATGCGCTCGGCGAAAAGGAGTTGATGTCGTGGCTTCTGGCACAAAAACTTTAATCAATAATTCGTCGAATCAGTGCATCTTAAAAGCTCCGCCGCGCGGTTCGGGTTCTAAATCGGGACGGCTGGAATCTTGAACTATTTCGTGCATTTCCAAAACGTTCGGTTTGAAATACGCTTCTTTCGGCAAGCTGCCCGATTGCGCGTGACCTTTTGTAAAAGCATCGGAACGCACCCAATTGAGAAAATCTTGTCGCGTGTTCCAGATTGTGAACACGACATACGGCTCGCCTTCATTGACGGGGCGCAGAACTTGATTGGAAATGAATCCGGGCATCTCGTCAACCAATTTCGCCCGTTCCCGAAATACCCGCTCGAAAGCCTCGGAGTATTCCGCGCCGACATAAATCCGGTTAGCAACAGTTATCATTTATTTCTCCTTTTATTTATCACACAAGCAAAAGCCGTTCGTTGAATTACTCTTATAATATAACGCAAGCAGTAAAAATTAAGCTAAACTCAATTATATGATAAACGTGCGCGAGATGTTTGGCGACATAGATATTTATCTGTTTGACCAGATATTAAAAAATAGATTTAACAGTGAAATGAGCATCCTCGATGCCGGCTGCGGCGGCGGACGCAATCTCGTTTATTTTCTGCGCAACGTCTGTCGAGTTTTTGCGGTTGACCAAAACCCGCAGGCAATCGAGCAAATCAGGCTGCTTGCAAAAACGCTCGCTCCAAATTTGCCGCCGGAGAATTTTCAGATTGCCAGCGTCGAAAAGATGCCGTTTCAAAACGAACAATTCGACGCGGTAATCAGCAGCGCGGTTCTGCACTTTGCCGAAAACGAGGGACATTTCAACGAAATGCTCGCCGAGATGTGGCGCGTTTTAAAACCCGAAGGATTTTTCTTTGCGCGGCTGGCTTCCTCCATCGGAATTGAAAATAAGATTAAATTAATCGGCGACGGCAGATATTTGCTGCCCGACGGCTCCGAGCGTTTTCTTATAAATGAAGAAATGCTGACTTCGACGACCAAACAGCTTGGCGGAATTTGGCTTGAGCCTTTAAAAACTACAAACGTGCAGAATCTCAGGTGTATGACGACCTGGGTTTTGCTCAAAGGTTTGTAGAAAGGACGGCGATAGAGACGCGGGAACAAACACATTTGGCAAGAGCATTTTGGTATCATCGTATAAATTTAAGAGCAATTTATGTTCACTTTATTTGAACCGTCCGACGCGCAAATCGAAGATTTTCTTGTGCGGCAGAAAGAGCTGCCATTTTCTTACAACGAAGTCGGTGCTTCGCAAGCGACGATTCCGTCCGGTTATCCGGTAAATCATCATCGCATTCGATTAGGCATCGGAGCAGACGCTTTTGCCCGCGCCAAATTCGCAATCGAAACCTGGAAGATGTATCAGCTCGATTGGACACGGCTTTATCCGCCCGCCGCCCCGATTTCAGTCGGCGATGTCGTCTGCGTCATCGTCAATCACGGGTTCTGCTGGTCAATCAATCCGTGCCGAATCATTTATGTGTTGAAAGAAAACAAATTGGAAAAAGATAAAACAATTGAGAAGTTCGGGTTTGCGTTTGGAACTTTGCCCGGACATTCCGAAACGGGCGAAGAGCGATTTACGGTCGAACGGCGGCACGCGGACGATTCGGTCTGGTTCGAGCTTT
>DATLXD010000173.1:0-7959 GCA_035575965.1 Pyrinomonadaceae bacterium
ACTTAAATACCTGATCCCGGTTGTACGTCTGATAAACAATCTCAACTACAATATACTGTGCCTCAAAAATTCTAATTAAATCACAATATATTGTAGTCACAAACGAACATAAAATTTGACAAAAAACACAATCACGGTATGCATTCGCTGCATACTTTGGACTTTTTTACCGTTAAAGTCCCGTGTGCGCCGTTGACTCTAAACCTTAGATTTTGTTTCTATTTTCTACCTTTCCACTCCGCAAGACGTTTTTCCAATTCGGTTGTATTTCCGGCTGGTGTCATCGCTTTTGCTAATTGAATTGCTCGTTCGGCGGCGGTAATTGCTTCTGTTTTCTTACCCGAATCTGCTAAAAGATAAGCCTTTACGCCGAGCGCGTTAGGTGTTTCTTTTGTTTTCAGAGAAGCGTCGAGCCACCCGATTGCTTCCGCATAATTCGCCGTCATCTTCTGCGTGTAAATCCAATTTGCCGCCTGCACGGGCGTACGTAAATCGTCGGCTTTTAAGTTCGACATTTGTTTGCGGATTTCCGGTAATATCCTGGCGTTGACATCGCCGACATCAACTGTGAACGGAACGCGCAAGTTTTCCCAAACGACGGCGACATCAGCCGTTGTCGGTTTGACATTTTCAAAAGTCAAAGCCATTGTTTCGTGGAATTCCGCCTTTAGGGGTTTCGCCGAAACGCGCAGTTGGTCTTGTTTCACGTCGTATTTGAAACTGCCCCATTCGTTGTTGACTTTGTTGAAAATTATCGTCCATTCGTCCTTGTTCGGGATTGTGTGCAAGCCGTATTTTCCGGCGGGTAAAGTTTGACCGTTAATTTTTACGTCGCGGTTCGTTTCAAAAGTCACATTCTCGTTTGCACCCGTGCGCCAGACTTCGCCCAAGGGAACCATTTTACCCCAGACTTCCCGCGCCTTGACGTTCGGGCGATGATAAACAAGCGAGATGCGCGTGTCGCCGATTGTCTGTGCGATTTCCTGACGCTGCGATTCGCGCGGCAAATTAAGCTGCGCAAAGACGTTTGAAACGGTCAACAAAGTTAAGATTCCGACAAGATAGATTGTTTTTTTCATGTTTTTACTCCTAAAATTTAAAGCTAAGCAATTTCTAATTTTTCTTTCGCTTTTTGTATGAACTTCTTTATCATACCCGCAACTTCCCACTGCATTCCTTTACTGACGCGGCTTTCGCCCGCAAGCCCTGCAAGCAAATGAAGTTCTCTGGCGGAATCGCGGCGCATCTCAACATTTTGCGAAAACTGCACGAGTGTCGAATCTGCACTTTGCTCAACAAAATCAGCTGCGTAACGCAGAAAATTTTGTTTTTCACCTGCCTTCGGAATCCACTCGATTCGCTCGTCGGTGTTTTCTGCAAGTTCGACGGTAAAAGATTGACGCATCGAACCGATAAACGGAATCTCAGCGCGAATTGTCCAACGCGCAGTGCCATCGCCGTTTGTATGAATGCTTTCGATATTTGGCATCAATTCGATAAAATTTTTGATGTCGGCAAAAAACTCGCGCACTTTTTCAATCGGTGCATTGACTTCAAATTTATCACTAAAATCGGCGCGAATTGTGAACATAATTAAAAGAGTTCAAAGTTTCAAGGTCAAGGTTCAAAGTTCAATTTCGGGTAATAATTTTGAACCTTGAACTTTGAACCTTGACCTTTTAGAAGGTTCCGTTAAACAAAATCGAATTGAAAAACGGGCGCGTCGTCGAGCGAAAGATACCGCGAAAAAACGGTTCTTCGGCAAATAAAATGACGTGACCCGCGCCGCTTGGCTCGTCAATGACATACGCCGTACCTTGCAAAAGTTTTTCCGTGTTGCCTTCCCAGACAAAGCCTGAAATTGTCAGTGGCTTTTTGGGTTTCGGTTCAAACAAAAGCGCGTTTGTGCCGTCTTTTGAAAAACGAAAAAAGTAGCCGGACGCAAGCAAAACAGGTAATTCGTCGTCTTCGATGCCGTAAGTCAAATAAGTGGTGCGGTCAACGGTCGCCCTAAAAATCGCGCCTGCGATGCCTTCGGGAACTCGTCCGGCGTTTGCCGAAGGAGATGCAATTGGCGGCAGAACAGGCGGCGCGCCGTCGGCTTTATCGTTTTTCAATTCCTGCGCCGGAGTCGGTTCGGGCGCGGGCGATTTTTTTGTTTTCGGTGTCGGCGACGGCGATGGCGACGGTTGTGTTTCGGCTTCTTTGCGCTTATCAATTTCTTTTTCTTCTGAAACTTTATCTTTGTCTTCATCGGCATCGCTTCCGACAAGTTTTGAAGAAGTCAAACCGACATCTTTGAGCGCGGCAAAAACCGACGCGCCTTTGACGGTAATCAAAGTTCCGCCGCCAGAAACCCACTGCTTTAACGCCGTTACGCCGCCGCTTCCCAAAGCACTGAAATATCTTCCCGCCGAACCGTTCGGCATAATCAAAACACTGTAATTTTTTAACGCTCCGCCTCTGACGGTATTGATTGTCAGCGGCGTAAAATCAATGCCGTAGCGGTCAAGCGTCCACCAAATCGAACCGTAACTCGTCTGGTCAACCGTTTCGTCGGCAACCATCGCAACTTTCGGAGATTGCAGCGAGACAACATTTTCGCCGCCGACTCCGGTTTCGCCAGTTTCGTTAAAACTCGTATTGACTGCAAACACATTTACGCCGAGTGAACGAGCGAGACGGGAAACGGCTTCGTGAACGGCTTCGGAATTTCTGGTAACTCTGACGACGAAAGTTCCGCGATTATAATTTCTGCCGCCCGCCGTCAAAGGTTTGGTCGCTACCGCGACGCGAAAACCTTCCTTCAAAAGTCTGATTGCCAATGCGCCCGCGCCGTCGGTTTGATACGGAATAATGTAGGCAATCTGCGCGCGTCCGCTGACCGAGCCGCTTTTTGCTTGTTCCAGATATTGTTCGGTAACGGTTGTGCCGCTAAAATTTCCCGCATCTTCCGTCCAAAAAGCGTCAACGCCGAATGCGAGCGGCAAATTCCAGGCGGTAATATCATAAAATCCGTAATCTTCTTTGACGGCGGAGCTGCCGCGCCGCTCGTTGCGCCGGAAACGAGCGATATTGTCTTTGACAAAAGCGTCATCCTGCGGCGTGTCTTGTTCGAGTAAGGCTTTGATAATTCGTTTTTGCGGCTGATTCAAATCGATAATGTATGAGCCGGCGGGAAATGTCTCGGAAACGCGCGGCGCATTATTTTGCATAAAGCTGTGCGCCGAATTTGACGAAAAGGAAGCGTTGGAAACTTTGACCTCGACTTTGGCAAGGAGCAAAACCTTTATCAATTCCGCTGTTTTTATCGGGTCTTTTTCTGGCGAGATTACGATGCGTTTTAATTTCTCACGCGCAGATTCGTCCATCGCCGTGCGGCGAAAAGCATAAAAATCCTGAAGGCGCGATGCGCGATTTTTGGCTAAGGTTTCGAGCGTCGTCATCGAAGCGACGTAATGTTTGGCGATTGCCGAGCGGAAGGTTGCAATCGAGCCGTCGTCGCGTGTCCAGCGCAAACCTTTGAAGCCGCCGCCGTCGGTTTCATAAGTCATCCCGATTGCGCCGTTCAAAGCCGGAAAAGAATCCCAGTAACCTGGATAAAAAAGGTCGAAAATATCGCGGACGTAATAATCCCATTTGTTTTGGTCAAAGGCGTTTGCGTTGGCGCGACCGAAAATGTCCATCCATTTATTGGTCGTCGCTATCGGCAAATTCGGATTTATCGGCAAGGCGGCGGGCGGAAAAAAGAATTGCGAAGTCTGCCCGTGATGGTCAACCAGAACTTGCGGATTCCATTCAAAAAACGCCTTTTGCATATTTTGCGTTTCAACCTGCGTGGCGGCAATGTTGTCGCGGTTGAGGTCAAAACGAAAATGATTGTATCTGCCAAAAACCGACCAAGGCTCGCGGTGTTCGAGTGCGTTGCGGTCGGCGTTTCCCGTCGCCACCGAGTTATACCAGGTCGCAAATCTTTCGTGTCCGTCAGGATTTTCGCCCGTTAAAATCAGCGTTACGTTGTTATTCAAGATTTCCAAAGTCTGCGACTCGTTCGATGCGGCGAGTTGATAGACAACCTGCATCATCGTCTCAAACGAAGCCGATTCGTTGCCGTGAATCGTGTAAGCCATCCACGCAATCGCCGGATTGTTTTGAGCAATCGTATTTGCATCCGACGCAGAAGTCGTGCGCGAATCAGTGAGACGCGCATTGTTCGCTTTGATTTGGTCAAGACGGGCGATATTTTCCGGCGAAGAAATCGCAACCAGATGCTGCATTCGGTGTTCATTAGTTTCGCCGATGTCGTAAATTTTTACACGGTCGGGCGCGGCTTTGGCAATCGCTTCAATAACCCGTTCCATCTGCGCGTAAGTCGTGTGAAAATTGCCGACATCGTAGCGCAAAATCGTCTGCGGGCGCGGAATTTCCGCGCGATACGCGCCGCGCGTGTAGAAATCAAATTTTTCTTCTGTTTGGGAAAAAGCAAATTGGACAAACGCCAGACAAACAAACGTAAAAAACAAAACGCTTCTAATTTTCATTCCTAAAATTTTCGATTTTCGAGATTGAATTTTGGAGAACTTTCTTAGATATTAAACTGTAAAGGTTTAAACGCAAAAGACAATGAAAGGTTTTAACGAAAAAATGTGTCCGAAATGTCATCATCCAAAAATGAAAACGTGGAAAGAATTGTCTGGCGAACAAAAATTTCTGGCGGAAAGATTACCAACGAGCGCGAAATTTTCCCTCGAACAAAGAAAAAAGCACCGGTTTTGCGAACGGTGCTGGTTTGAAGAAGTTGTAAAGGAACTCAAGGTTTAATTATCCTATCTAATGATTTCGCGTCTCGTCGCATAATAATAACGACTTCGCTACCGCCAATAAGAGTTTGCCCGACTGTTACTCCCACATACTCATATCCAGCCGCGCTTCCTTCGTTAATTTCTTTTTGCATTGTCGAGGTTTTCTTGGTTGCGAATAGTTTATATTCTAACTTCTTGGGTTCTGCTTTTGTGTCTTTTTCCATAATAACGACAACTTCATCTCCTCCAATAAAGGTATCAAAGACAGCTTGTCCTTTATATTCAAATCCATTGTCTCCCGTCTCTTGAATTTCTTTTTGCATAGTCGAAGTCTTTGAAGTAGCGAGCAATTTATATTGAAAACGTCCGCTCGTATCGACATCGGATTTTTTGGACATAACTATTAAGACTTCACTTCCGCCAAATGATGTCTTCCCGCCTGAAACACCTTCAAAGCGATAACCGCCGTCAGCCGCTTCTTGCATTTCTTTCTGCATTGTCGAGGTTTTTTTTGTCGCCAGCACTTTGTATTGAGTTTGTGCAATGACGGAAATTTGAAGCGTAAGCATTATGCCAACGCAAAAAAGTATAAAAGTTGATATTTTTTTCATTTTGATTTCTCCGATTCTAATTTTAGTAAATTCTCAATTCGTAATCTAAGTTCATCCGTTACTTTCCATTTTACTCTGCCTTCCTTTTCATTTATATCAACTATTAATTCTAATTCATTCGGAACGCTCCTCCACAACGGATACATACTATTTTGCTTCTTTGTTGTTTAATACCCTCTTTTGAAAAGAGAATAGGGATATGTTCTTCTAGGGAAACTTGCTTGATGTGCGCCGATTGTGATAATTTCTCTAACTCTCACAATCAATTTTTGAGAATGTTTTCAAAAGAAGCGCGGATTTCGAGGCGGTGAACAGTTAGTTTTTCGAGCAAATCTTTGACCGAATCGAGTTTCATTCTTTTGACAATCGTCTGCAAAACCGTTTGATTGGCAAGCGGCAAGCGCGTCGAGCGTCCGACTGTCAGGCGCAAATTATGGTCAAGTTCGCTCAGGAATTCGTAACCGTTTGTGAAATTTTGAAAATCTTCTTTGTTTAGAGAATTGTTTTCATAAAGTTTTTTGAGCGTAAAAGCGGTCGAGCGATTTTCCGCCTCGTCCTGAACATTGTCGCGCAATTGCAAAAAACGCATCGCAAAATAAATGTCGAGCATTCCGCCCGCGCCGAATTTGATGTCGATTTCCTTGCCTTTCCGGGCGTTTGCCTTTTCTTCTTCGAGACGCTCACGCACGCGAAACGTTTCTTCTCTTAGAACTTTAAATTTAGAATCTTGAATATTTAATTCCCGCGCTTTTTCGTGAATGATTTTCCGCGCTTCCGTTTCAATCTCTTTTGCCAAACGCAAGTCGCCAGCCGCGCCGCGCAGTTTCACATACGCGAGCCACTCCCAAATAGCTGCTCTTGTTTCCAAATAATTTAGAAAGGAAGTTTTACTCAATGCAGTTGCGCCGTTCTTGCCGTCGGGACGCAAACGCAAATCCACGCGGTAGAGATGACCTTCGCGCGTCAGACTCGACAAGGCGGTAACGAAAATCTCTGCGGCGCGCGAGTAAAATTCAGCGTGGGTTAAATCTGAAACCGGCAAGTGTCTTTTATCATCGTAAATCAAAATCAAATCCAAATCCGAGTTATAATCCATTCCGCCGCCGCCGAGTTTGCCCAAACCTAACACCGCAAAAGGGAAATCGTCAATCTTTTCCAACTTTTCCAAAGAAAAACGTCGTTCGAGTTCGCGTCGGGTAATAAAAAGCGCGGTTTCGATGCTCGCTTCAGCTAATTTTGTTTGAAAGCGTCTGGCTTCTCGCTTGGTGATTTTTCCGAAAACGTCAAACGCGACGATTCGCAGCAAAAAGCGCGACCAGATTTTTCGTAAAACGGCTAATTCCCGCGCGAAATTTTTTTCCTTTTCGACAGCTGCGAAAAAAACTTGCTGATAATCATCTTCGGTAAAATCTTCATTCGCGTCGGGTAAATTTTTGATTAACTTTGGATTTGCGGCAAGCATTTCGGCAAAATGCGGCGAAGTTTCCGAAAGAAGTTTGAGCGTTTCCAGAGTTTCATCCTTTAAATCAATTCTAACGTCGGATTTTTCCAAAGAAGATAAAATTAATTTTAATGTTTGATTCGGCTGCGATTCGGTAAAATTATTTAAAGAATCTTGTGAAGACATTTCTCGTGTTTGTCGGTCGAATGAAAAGGTTGAAAAATTCGCCGCGGTTTCAGTAACCTTTTTCGGCTCTTCGTTTCCGAAAATACGCTCGAAAATTCGACTGACATTTGACGTATGGAAATTTACGGAAGCATTGAATTTTTCAGTGTTTGGAAAATTCATTCGCCTTGCAGTCAAAAAACGCTTATCAGTTTCGTTCGGAACAAGATGGGTTTGCAAGCCGTTTTCCATCTGAAGGCGATGTTCCAGACGACGCAGGAATTTGTAAGCCTCGAAAAGCTCGGTCAATTCAGTTTCGGAAAGCAGTTTTCTGTCAGCAAGGCGCGATAAACAAATCAAAGTGTGAGAAGCGCGAAGCCATTCGTCTTTGCCCGCGTAGGCAAGCTGCAAGGCTTGCGCGATAAACTCAATTTCACGAATTCCGCCGCGTCCCAATTTGACGTTGAAATTTCGGTCGGAGATTTTTTCTGCATTGATTTTTTCCTTTGAAAGACGAACATTTTGCAAAGCATTTTCGACGGTTTCAGTTGCTGAGAACACGCTCGATTTTACTTGTTCAAAAAATTTTTGGAAAATTTTCTCGTCGCCCGCGCTCGACCTCGAGCGAATCAAAACTTGGCGTTCCCAACTTTGCGCGGATTTTTGGTAATAGGCGACGGCTTCATCGAGAGAAATTGCCAACGCGCCGACACGCCCGTGCGGGCGCAGCCGCAAATCAACGCGATACGCCGCGCCTTCGCCCGCTTGCCCGCCGACAAGTTTGGTAATAAATTCGGCGAGCTTTACGAAATACTCGCGGTTTGTTACCGCATCGCGCGTTCCTTGCCCTGATGTTTTTCCGTCGTTTGAATAAATGAATAGCAAATCAATGTCGGATGAATAATTCAACTCTTTCGAGCCGAGTTTTCCGAGCGCGACC